>JANNQE010001393.1:0-2845 GCA_031441625.1 Planctomycetia bacterium | reverse complement strand
AGGCGGCTGACGCCGCCGGTTCACCCGATTCATCCGGTCGTTTTCCTCCATCATTTCCGTAGAATAGACAGATCGGATTCCGGCCGTTCACGCCACAAAATGCAGGGCTTTCCCCATGTCGAAGGACTCCGCCGCCGTCACGTACGACGAAGACAACATCGAGACCCTGAAGGACGCCGCCCACATCCGTCACCGGCCGGGCATGTACATCGGCAACACCGACTCCGAGGGCATGCACCACCTGGTGTGGGAGGTGGTGTACAACTCGGTGGACGAGGCGCTGGCCGGGCACTGCAAGAACATCGCCGTGGTCGTCCACGTGGACAACTCGATCACCGTGAGCGACGACGGCCGCGGCATCCCCGTCGGGGTGAAGGCCGACACGGGCAAGTCCACGCTGGAGGAAGTGCTCACCATCGCCGGCTCGTCGGGCAAGTTCAACAACGCCGCGTACCAGACCTCCGCCGGCCTGCACGGCATGGGGGCGAAGGCGATGAACGCCCTGAGCGAGTGGTGCAAGGCCGAGATCCGCCGCGACGGGCGGGTGTACCAGATGGACTTCGCGCGGGGCGTGGCGACGAGCAAGCTGCGCGACCTCGGCCCGGCCGCCGCCAACCAGACCGGCACCAGCATCAGCTTCAAGCCCGACCCGGAGAAGTTCGCCGACCTGACGTTCGACTACGACAAGCTGGCCACCCGCTTCCAGCAGATCGCCTTCCTCAACCGCGGGCTGGCCATCACCCTCGCCGACGAGCGGGAGCAGCGGAGCGACCGCTTCTACTCCGACCTGGGCATCGCCGAGTACGTGACCGTCCTGAACAAGAGTGCCGGCGAGAACCCCATCCACCTGCCCATCTACATGTGCAAGAAGGTGGACGGGGTGACGGTCGAACTGTGCATCCAGTACATCGCCGGCGACACCGAACTGGAGATGTGCTTCACCAACAACGCCTACAACAAGGACGGCGGCACGCACCTGAGCGGCTTCCGCGGCGGCCTGACACGCACACTCACCGCCTACGGCAAGCGGAACAACTACTTCAAGGAGTCGCTCGAACTCATCGGCAAAGACTTCCGCGAGGGCCTGACGGCCGTCATCAACATCTCGCACCCGAAGCCCAGCTTCGAGTCGCAGACGAAAGTGAAGCTGACCAGCCCGGACGTGGAGGGGCTGGTGTCGAGCGTGCTGTACGAGACACTCAGCGAGCACCTGGAGAAGAACCCGAAGGACGGCCAGCAGATCTGCAAGAAGATCAACCTGAGCGCCGAGGCCCGCATCGCGGCGAAGAAGGCCCGCGACGCCGTCAAGGACCGCAAGAACCTGCTCGGCGGCGGCGGGCTGCCCGGCAAGCTGATGGACTGCACCACCCGCGAGCGGGAGAAGAGCGAGCTGTTCCTGGTGGAAGGGGACTCGGCCGGAGGCTCGGCCGAGGGCGGGCGGGATCGCTTCTACCAGGCCGTGCTGCCGCTGCGGGGGAAGGTGCTGAACGTCGAGAAAGCCGAGATCGAGAAGCTGCTGAACAACGCCGAGATCTCGTCGCTCATCTCCGCCGTCGGCGTGGACATCAACAACACCGAGGACACGAGCGGCCTGCGGTACGGCCGCATCATCATCCTGACCGACGCCGACGTCGACGGCCAGCACATCCGCACCCTCCTGCTCACCTTCTTCTTCCGCCAGATGCGGAAGCTGGTGGAGGAGGGCCGGCTGTTCGTCGCCCGCCCGCCGCTGTTCAAAGTGACCATCAAGAAGGACATCCGCTTCGTGCAGACCCGCGAGGAGATGACCAGCGAACTGATGGACCGCGGCATCAAAGACACGAGCCTGCACCTGGCGAACCCCGGCAGTGATGCCGGGGGTGGCACCTTGACCTCCGCCGACCTCGTCCGCGTGATGCCCATCCTGAACGAGCTGGACGCGACGGTGGTCATCCTCGAGCGCCGCGGGCAGTCGTTCGCCGCGTTCACCGCCCGGCACACCGCCGACGGCTTCCCGATGTACCACGTCCGCACCGGCGGGAAGGACCACTTCTTCCACACGTCCGACGCGGTGGAGGCGTTCCGCCAAGCCGAGAGCCAGCGCGTCGGCAAGGAACTGGCGCTGAGCGAGGCCCTGCCGACGGCCGCCGTCAGCAGTGGCGAGCGTGCCCCCGAAGGGCTGGAACTGCGCTTCAGCGTGGACGAGTGGCACGAGGTGCGGGGGCTGAACAAGGCGATGGCGAAGCTGGCCGAGTTCGGGTTCGCCCCGCCCGACCTGATCCCCCTGCCCCGCGTGGCCGGCCGCGAACCCGCCGTGCGGTTCACCCTGCACAACGGCGACAGCCGCAAGGACCTGACCGACCTGCGGGAACTGGTGGCCGAGGTGCGGCGGCTGGGCGAGCGGGGGATGAGCGTGACGCGGTTCAAGGGGCTGGGCGAGATGAACGCCGAAGACCTGTGGGACACGACCCTCGACCCGATGAAGCGCACCCTGCTGAAGGTGACGATGAACGACGCCGTGCTGGCGAACAAGATGTTCCAGATGCTGATGGGCAAGGAGGTGGAGGGCCGCCGCGACTTCATCCTGAAGCACCGGGCGAACGTCGAGGACATCGACTACGGCGCGTGACGTGGTGGGCACCGCAGGAAAGGGGGCGGGCACCGGACCGACCACCTGTGACGTGTGACGCTCGCCATCGGGTCGAATGAACGCAGACGCGATTACTCGGTGGTGTCCTATCGCCGTTGTACAGCGGGGAAGGTGATCCACTCGCGGATGGACCACACGTGATCCGTCAGTCCGGCGGCCATGGCCGGCGTTCGTGACTGCCACCGCCCATCCGCCCCTTTCACCCGCAGGGTCCTC
>JANNQE010001392.1:0-5757 GCA_031441625.1 Planctomycetia bacterium | reverse complement strand
TCACCCGGCCGCTCACAGGGCACGGCCCGCCGATCCCATTCCCAACAGTTGGAGTCTTCCCATGCGCGGGCGCGTGTTGGTCGGCGTTTCGGCGGTCGTGCTCTTCGTGGCCGGGTGCAGCAACGAGCCGCGGGTGGTGGAGGTGTCCGGGGTGGCCACGCACAACGGCCAGCCGGTGCCCAACCTGCTCGTCACCTTTCAGCCGGACGGCGGGCGGCCGAGCTGGGGCATCACGAACGCCGAAGGCAAGTTCACGCTGGAGTACACGGCCACCGAGAAAGGGGCCATGGTGGGCCATCACGGGGTGTCGGCGGTGTACCGGGCGGGGACGCCGGACGACGAGATGTCGGGCAAGGGGCAAACGGCCGCGGTGAAAGCGGTGCAGGCGAAGTACGGAGACTCCGCCAAGTCGCCCATGCGGGTGGAGATCAAACAGCCGGAGAAGAACCTGGAGCTGAAGTTCGACTGACGGCGGGCGGGTAGAATCCCCCCATGCTGTGCCCGCACACCCCCGCCGTCGTCCTCGCCCCGATGGAAGGCGTCACCGACGCCCCCATGCGGGCCGTGCTGTCGGCCGCCGGCGGGTACACCTTCTGCGTGTCCGAGTTCGTGCGGGTGAGTCACACCGTGCTCGGCGCGAGCGTGTTCCGCAAGCGGGTGCCGGAGTTGCTGAACGGTGCCCGCACGCCGAGCGGCCTGCCCGTGCAGGTGCAAATCCTCGGCGGCGATCCGGGGCGGGTGGCCGAGAGTGCGGCGAACGCGGTGACGGCCGGGGCCACGGCCATCGACCTGAACTTCGGCTGCCCGGCGGCCACCGTCAACCGGCACGACGGCGGGGCCAGCCTGCTGAAAGACCCGCCGCGGGTGCGGGCGGTGGTGCGGGCCGTGCGGGACGCGGTTCCCACTGACATCCCGGTGTCAGCGAAGATGCGGCTTGGCTGGGACCGTACCGACACCATTTTTGAAACGTCGGCGATGGCGGCGGAAGGCGGGGCCAGTTGGATCACCATCCACGCCCGCACGCGGATGCAGTGCTACGCCCCGCCGGTGAACTGGGAGTTGATCGGTAAAGTGCGCGAACGTCTGCGGCTGCCCGTGGTGGCGAACGGCGACATCCACACGCTCGCCGACTTCCGCCGCTGCCGCGACCTCACCGGGTGCATTCACTTCATGCTCGGCCGCGGGGCGGTCGCCGATCCGGGGTTGGCGGCGCGGGTGGCGGCGGATTTAATCCCCCTCTCCCCTGGGGGAGAGGAACCAAGCCAGCACCCCCACTGGCCGACGCTCCTCCGCCGGCTGCCCGCGCACACGCCCGCTTGCGACCGCACCCCGTCGGGCACCCTCAAGCGCTTGAAACAGTGGCTCCGCTTCGCGTCCGCCTGCGGCACGTTCGCCCACTTCGACCGCATCAAGCGCGCCACTAGCGTGGACGAGTTGCTGGCCGGAGTGGACGCGCAGAGCGGGTTTCACGCCACCGCGTGACCGTCACCCCGCCTTGCGGGCCGCCACCTCGCCGCCGCTGCCGGCGGCGCGCGTCATCTCCTCCCAGGCGTCGGCGGCGGGCGGGTACTTGGCGGCCAGCTTCACCAGGTCGGCGTGCAACTCGGCGGCCGTGCGGTACGGCTCGCCCGCGGCGGCGGTGTCGCCCATCGGGTTTTCCGGATCGATTTCCAGCCGGCGAATCACCGCCAGCAGCGGCTCGGGGAAGCCCTTCCCGCCCTTCACCCGCTTCTTGCCGCCCGCCTGACTCCACAGGTACGCCGCTTGGCCGAGCGCCCGCAGGTCGGCCGTGGGGGTCGGCTCGAACGCCGGCGGCATCCCGCTCGTCAGCCACGGCGGGTCGCCGAACCCGGTCGCCTTCAGCACCCCGTTGCCGGTCAGCACGAACGTGTCGGTGGTGATGCGGCCGTGCGTCAGCCCGCCGCGGTGGGCGGCGTCGAGTGCGCCCGCCGCTTCCGCCACCACCTTCACCCACACGCCGGGGGAGGCGCACGCGGCCGGCCACTCCGAGCCGGGCAGCCCGCTCACCACCTCTTGCACTGCCGCCGGCCGGCCGTTCACTTCCAGCACTTCGTGAGTAAGCGTCAGGTGCGGGTGAACCAGAGCCGCGGCGGTGGCGAACCGCTGGCGGTACTCGTCCGGGTGGGTGGCGTCGTGCATTTCGGCGTCGCCCAGCACGCGGAGCACCCGCAGCCCGCCGGCCGCCGGGTCGTGGACGCGGTAGACCGCCTCGCGGGGCGTCACCCGCACGCGATCCACCACGCGGAAGCGGCCGATCATGAGTGCGTCGAGGTTGCCGGCTTCGATGAGCGCGAGCTGGTACAGCGTGACGGCCCCGCTGGCGAGCAGCACCTGTCGCAGCGTGCGACGTTGCCGGCGGGCTTCACCCCAAAGGGTGTCGAGCGTCGTCAGGTCGATCAACTCCAGCGACCGCAGCAGTTCGCCCAGGTGCCGGTCGCCCGGTTCGATGTCGGCGTCGGCGTCCGGGGTGGCGAGGCGGGGCAGGGGGGGCGGCTCGGCCTGCTTCTCGGCGGCGAGGTCGCGGAGCTTCTTGCGATACCACTCCCGCATGTCGCCGAGGTGCCGCTCCACTTGCACCCGCCGCTCGGCGAGCGTGTCCTGATCCATCCGCAGTTGGTCCATGCGGTGGGCCAACTCGATGGCGGTGTCGTCGCTCTTCCTCGCGGCGGCTTCGAGGTCGGCCTGCTTCTGGTCGATGCGAATCTCGCTCCGGCTCATCGCCTCCTTCAGCCCGTTCACCTTCGTCTGCCAGTCGATCACCTGGGCGCGGAACTCGCTCACGGCGAGGCGGTGTTCGCCGCGGGCGCGGTCGAGTTCCGTCTCGCGGTAACGCAGCCGCTCGGTCTCGACCCGCAGGTCGTTCCGCAGGCTTTCCAGCGTGTCGCGGGTCTGGTTGGCGTAGGTGTGCAGTTCGCCCAACTGCCCGCGGAGTACCTCGCGCGCGGCGGACATCTTCTGCAACGTGCCGCCGGCCGCGTCTTCCATGTTCGGCGTCTGCGTCTTCAGCCGCTCGATCTCGGCGAGCGCGTCCACGCGGAAGCGGTCGAGTTCCTTCTGAGCGGCGATGGTGCGGTCCACGAGCGTGGCCTGTTCCGTCTGCCACTTCTGCCGCGACGTGAACAGTTCCTTCCGCCCGGCGGCCACGCTCCGCCCGGTCTCGCGGAGGCGGTCCACCTGCCGGGTGAGTGCGGCTTCGCGTTCCGCCAGCAGTTGCGCATTTCGTTGAAGCTCCGCCTCGCGGTCGTGCAACTGCTGCCGCGCCGTGCCGACGGTCAGTTCCGCCCGCTCGCGGTCGCCGGCCAGTTCCGCCTTCAGCCGCTCCACCGCCAGCCGGTCGTCGGCCATCTTGAGCACGGCCGCATCCAGTTCCTTGCCGCGGGCGGCGAGTTCCTCGCCCCGCTTCCGCAACTGCTCCTGGAACGACACCCGCGCGTGGTCGGCGTCCGAGAGCGTCGATTCGCGGGAATGGACGGCCGTGCGGTCGGCTTCGAGCCGCTGTTGTAGGTCGATCACCTGGGCCGTCTTCGCCTTCAGAATGGCGGTCTGCTCGGCCATGTCCGCCGACCGCTGGTCGAGTTCAAACTCCCGCTGACTCAGCCGCTCGTGCTCGGCGTTCAGTTGCTCCCGCTGCTGTCGCAGGTCGAGTTGGGTCAACTCGATCCACTGCCGCTGTTCGGCCATCAGCCGCTCGGCCTCGGCGTTCGTGCTGTGGTACTCGCCGAGCGACGCCCGCAGGTGTTCGGCGTCCCGCAGCCGTTCATCCAGGTCGCGTTGCGCGGTGTCGATGCGCACGCGGTTGGCGGTGAGCGCCGCCGCCTCGCGGTGCAGGTCGTCCTCGTGCCGGTCGAGCCGCACCCGGAGCACGGCCAGGCTCGCCTGCTGCGCCTCCATCTGCGCTGACCGTTCGGCCAACTGCGCCGCACGCTGCTCGTTCTCGCGTTTCAAATCGGTCAGCCGCTCGCCCTCGCGGGCCTGTCGGTCTTGCTCGGCGTCGGTGCGGCGGACGTGCTCCTCCAACTCCATCGCGTCGCGGGTGAGCTGCCCCACGCGGGCGTCGATCTCGGCCGCCCGGTGGTCGAGTTGAAGCTGACGCTCTTCCACCGCCGCCTGCCAGCGGTCGAGCCGCAGGATGTCGCCCGCGTGACGCTGACGCTCCGTCTCCAGCTCGTGCCGGTCCTGGTCGAGCAACTCCCGTTGGCGTGTCAACTCGGCATCTTGTGCGGCGGTCAGCGCCTCGCCTTCGGTCCGCCGCTCGTCGTTCCACCGCCGTTCGGCTTCGATGGCCAGCCGCTCGCGGGCCAGGTCCGCCCGCATCTCGCCCAACTGCTGCCGCTGCACGTCCAGTTCGCGGACGGCCGCGCTCACCTGCTCCCGCTGGGCGTGCAGGTCGGCCATTCGCGGCTCGAAGTTTCGCAACTCGTCCTCGAACCGCACCCGCCGGTTCGCCGCTTCCGCCTCGAACTCCCGCAGCCGCGACTCGTGGTGAACCTCCAACTCCATCCGCCGGCGGCGGAAGTCCACTTCCAGTTCCGCCACCCGCCGATCCACTTCGGCGGTCACGTACCCCTGAAGCCGAAGGCTCTCGGCGTCCAGTTCCTCACGCCGGCGGGCCAACTCCGCTTCGCTCGTGCTCTGTCGCTCCTGGAAACTGCTCGTCGCCCCGCGGACCACCTGCTGCATCTGTTCGAGCTGTTCCCGCCGCTCGCGGTACTGGTCGAACAGCGCCTGCCGGATCTCGGCCATCTCCGCCCGCACCTTCGCCGCTTCCTCCTCGCGGGCGGCCACTTCCTGTTCGCGCTTGGTCAGCCACGCCTCGCGGTCGGCCTGCCGCGTGCCCGCCGTCACCGACTCCTGAATCTGCCGCACCTCGGCCTCGATCTCCTGCCGCCGGCGGTACCACGCCACGCGGTCCGCCTCCAACTCCTTCGCGTGCTGGGCGAGTTGGTCGCGATACTGGTCGAGTGCGACCCGCTCGTGGTCGTACTGCTCGGGGGCAATGGTGGTGGGCTGTTGACCCGGCTTGCTTTGCACCTCATGAAACGTGGGCCGTAGGTGCCCCACACCGTTCACGTTGACGACGATGTCGGCGGACCCGATGGCCACGCGGTCGGAGCTTTGCACCCACACGGGATCAGACCCACTGAGCGGGCGACCGTTGAGCAGAATGGGAAACGCGGGCGACAGGCGGCGGACGAACACGCCGTCGGGCGTGCGGCCGAATTGGGCGATGACCGGCGGCAGGTGCGAGCCGGGCAGCCGCACGTCGCACCCGCTCGCCCCGCCGACGAGGAACTCGCCGCGGGTCAGGTCGTAGCCGACGGCTCGTGCGGTCCCGACGCGCACGTCCAGCCGCACCTCTGGGGGGCGGTGGGCATCGGCCGAAGCGGGCGACGGCGGCGGCTGGGGGGCCATCATGGGGCGTGCGTCCGTGCAATCCGCCGGATTGGAACCGATTCCGACGATGCTGACAAGCCCGACTGCCGCCGGGGGATGGTTCTTTCCACCACCCCCCACCCTCCGGTGGAACCATTTCCCGAGCGAAGAAGATCCCATACCGGCCAAGCACTTACGGCGAATCCGCGGCGGAATGACGCTTCGCCGAAACGACCATCTCGTCGCTCAACTCGCCCGAAACCGCCGGTCTCCGCTGGTTCACTGGGTGAGCGTCTTTCGTGTTGGTGGATTCAGCGGCCGAGGAAGGAGGGCCGCCCTCCGCCGCGAAGCGGCCGTCGTTTG
>JANNQE010001391.1:0-2224 GCA_031441625.1 Planctomycetia bacterium | reverse complement strand
CGAGTCGTCCGCAGGCCCGTCGCCGGGTCGAGCGCGGAGTAGTCCTGTGGTTCGTCGGCGTAGGCGATCAGTTTGCCGTCCGGACGCAGGGCCATCCACCCGTAGTTCCCCCACCACGAGCGGCAGTGCCGGGAACCGAGCACCGCCATCAAACCCTTCGGCGGAGTGTCCGGACGTTCCTCCGGAGGGATGGCACTGGGGTCGAGGGCGTCGAGTGGCGACGGAGCTACTGGCGGTCGATCGTCGGCCCGTGGTTGGTCCGGCGGGCGGGTGAACCAGAACACCGCACCGACCGTTCCGAGAGCCAGGACGAGGGTGACGGCGGCCACCACCCATTGCAGTCGCTGGCGCTTCACAGCGTGAGGTAGTGGCCGGGTCGGCACTACGGGTTCGGCCGACAGCGTAGACACCGCCGGAGGGTCGGGAGGGGCTACCGCCGGCGAAGATGGGAGGGGTGCCGACTGGACGGGGGATAGCACAGGCGATGGCGGCGGCTCGTGGGACGGCTCCGGGAGGTCGGACAGTATCGCAGGCGGCCACAGGTCGTTGTTCACATCACGAAAGTGCACCAGATCGTGTCTCCTCGGTCGTTCGGCAAGGGCTCCATCGACCAACTCATCGACCCGGCCGTGTCGCACGGCCCAATCGATCAAATTGAAGACATTGGCCCTATAGTTATCAGCTTGCGTGATGTCAGCCAACCGCTCGTCGAGGTGTTCGCTCAGAAGTTGTGCGAGGTCGTTCGGGTTGAATGCGTCAAGGAGCAGTTTTGATAAGAGCTTACGCTGCTTCCGAGTCATCACAGTTTCCAGAATCGTGTCGGCGTGGCCCCCACGGGCGAGCGGGCGGCAACAGGTATGGTATCCACGCGACTGGCCGTGCGGGCGGACGGTCGTACCAGAACCGGGAGCGATAGGCACCCGCAGCGGCGGTTCTGACCCAGCGTGTCGATGGAGTCCAGCACCGGCGGAAGTGTCTGAGACTCCGTGCCCCAGACGACCTGACTGGGCCGGACATCGCCTCCCTCCGCGACGCCCTGCATGAGGCGTTCGACCGACCAACCGGGCCTCGACCAGATGTTGCGGATGCGGATGAAAATGGACCGCAAGCCGCGGGTAGGGCCAGACGGCCTCCGTTTGTGACGTTTCCCGCCCGCACCTCGTCGCGTGGTGACCACCGGCGGGGCTCCGACGGCTGCCACCCCCCGAACGCGAGTCGATCTCGTGTGGGTTGTTGCCGAACCGTAACTTTGTGCGCACAATCTTAGGTGTGTCGGTCGAACACTCGGACCGCCCGCACTTCCAGCAGTCGCCCGGCGGGGGAATGGCACATGACGCCCGCGGGCGGCGACCTCGAGAACCGACATGCCCGTCCTCAATGGGAAGCAGATTGAGTCGCTACAGAAAATCCTGACGGCCCTATTCACCACGAATGAAATGGCCGAGCTTCTCAAGACGGATCTGGACATCGATCTGGAACAGGCTGTTTTCGGCAAACAGGGTTCGAACCACCTCTACTTCGAACTCATCGGGTTGCTCGACCGGCAGGACCGCATCCCGGATTTTCTGGCCGCCGCTGCGAAGGCCCGGCCGAGGTCAACAGACCTCGCCAAATTCTGTGAGGATCTCCAGCTTCCCGCGCCGGATGCTCGCGCCCGCAACCTCGTGGCCAGCTTCCGCACCGTGTTCGACGACCGCCGCTTCTGGTTCACCCGACTGGACGCGTACAAGCGACTGCACGAAACCTTGCACAAGTTGCGGGACCAACTCGGCGGCATCCGGCAGGCCGTCGATGAATTCCTCCGCACCCCCGACACCACCGTCCCGCTCGTCGCCCTCGCCGACACGCTCGACGGCCTGATCGCCGACGCCCGTCGAGCACAACCCGGCCTCGACCCGACGGAGGAGGCACACGCCTGGGTGGACGAGTTCGGCGGGACGGTCACGCGGTTCCGCGGGGCGTTCACCCCGCTCAACACCGCCGTCCTGAGCAGGGCGGTCGAGGAGTTGGCCGCCCTCCCCAACCGGCAGGCCGGGTTGAACCGCGAGTTGGTGGTGTGTGCGAAAGGCCTCCGTGCCGCCGATCGGTGGTGTCCTATCGCCGTTGTACAGCGGGGAAGGTGATCCACTCGCGGATGGACCACACGTGATCCGTCAGTCCGGCGGCCATGGCCGGCGTTCGTGACTGCCACCGCCCATCCGCCCCTTTCACCCGCAGGGTCCTC
>JANNQE010001390.1:0-4877 GCA_031441625.1 Planctomycetia bacterium | reverse complement strand
GGGGGGGGTGGGTCGGGGGGGCCGCCCCCCCCCACGGGTGGGGGGTGTTGTCGCGTTCAACCCCCCACCCGGTTCGGGCTACGCCCTCACCAACCTCCCCCACAAGGGGGGAGGTGTTCTACTCGGCCCTGCTCGACGAGTACGAACCGGGCTGCACCACGGCCGAGCTGAAGACGCTGTTCGCCGAACTGTCCGCCGCCCTCGTGCCACTCATCCGCCAGCTCGCCGACCGCCCGCCGGCCGACACGTCATGCCTCCGCCGCGAGTTCCCCGTCGATCGCCAGAAGTGGTTCGCCGAGAGTGCAGCAGAAGCCATCGGGTTCGACTTCCGCGCCGGCCGGCTCGACACCACCGCCCACCCGTTCTGCTCCACGTTCGGCCCCGGCGACTGCCGCCTGACCACGCGGTACAACCCGCGGTTCTTCAACGAAGCCTTCTTCGGCGTGCTGCACGAGGCCGGGCACGGCATGTACGAACAGGGACTGCCGGCCGAGGCGTTCGGCACCCCGTGCGGGTCGTACTGCTCGCTCGGCGTACACGAGTCGCAATCGCGGCTGTGGGAAAACCAGGTCGGGCGGAGCGCGGCCTTCTGGCAACACTGGTTCCCGCGGCTGAAGCAAGCGTTCCCCGGCGTGCTGACGGACGTGACCGCGGACACGTTCGTGAACGCCGTCAACGCCGTGTCGCCGTCGCTCATCCGCGTGGAGGCCGACGAGGCGACGTACAACCTGCACATCGCCATCCGCTTCGAACTGGAAGTGGCGCTCATCGGCGGCGACCTGAGCGTGGCCGACCTGCCCGGCGCGTGGAACGACGCCTACGAGAAGTCGCTCGGCGTCCGCCCGCCGTCAGACGCCACCGGCTGCCTGCAAGACATCCATTGGAGCTTCGGCGGGTTCGGCTACTTCCCCACCTACACGCTCGGGAATCTGCTGGCGGCACAACTCTTCGCCGCGGCCGGAACGGCGCTAACGGACCTGAACACCTCCATCGCGCGGGGGGATTGCGCGCCCCTCCTGAACTGGTTGCGGGAACACATCCACCGGCACGGCCGGCGGTTCCGCGCGGGCGAGCTGTGCCGCAACGCCACCGGCGTTCCGCTCTCAGCAAAACCGTTCCTCGCCTATCTCTCCGGAAAATTCGGCACAATCCCACCCGTGAGCTAGGGTTGACAGCCCTTGAGTTCCGTCCTGTGGATCGGGTTGACCCCGCCGCACCCATGACCCCCACCCCCGCCCGCCCGTTGCCCGCACTGCCCCCGGAAGTGGAGCCGGACACGGCCGACACCATCCGCGGGGAGAACGAAGACACCAAGTCCATCGGCCACATCCGCCGGGCTATTGCCGAACACGTGGCCGCGCAGGATTCGGAAGTGCCCACCAACGTGCCGCCTCCGGCGGTGGGCGACGTGGTGGGTAATGTGACCCTTCAAGAGCCGCTAGGCAGCGGGGCGTCGTGCTTCGTGTTCCGCGGGTGGGACGAGCCGTCGCAGGCGGCGGTGGCCGTCAAGATCATGAACTGGGCGAACACGTTCGACCGCTCCGCCGCCATGCGGCAGATGCGCACCGAGGCGGCGGCCATCGCCCGCGTCAAACACCCTCGGGTGGTCCGCTTCCTCGACTTCGGGTTCGACCGCCGCTGGCCGTACCTGGTGACGGAGTACATCGACGGCCGGCCGCTCGGCGACCTGATCCGCGGGGGCGGGCTGCCGCTCAACTGGTCGATCTACATCATCTCGCAGATGGTGGACGCGCTCGGGGCGGTATGGCGGGCCGGGCTGGTCCACCGCGACATCAAGCCGGACAACATCCTGGTCGAGCCGAACGGGCAGGCCAAGCTGATCGACTTCGGACTGGCCAAGCAGCCGGTGTTGCAGGCGATGGCCCCGCAACAGGTCGGGCCGGAACTGGCCGGCACCGCGTCCTACCTGGCCCCGGAGCAGGCGAAGGACGCGAGCGTGGTGGACCTGCGGGCGGACATCTACGCGCTCGGGGTGACGTTCTTCGAGGCACTCACCGGGCGGCTGCCGTTCGACGGCCGCAACAGGATGCAGCACATCTTCCACCACCTGAACACCCTCCCCCCGTCGCCGGCCGCGTTCAACCCGCAGGTGCCCCCGCTGGTGGCCGACCTGTGCCTGTGGATGCTGGTGAAGAACCCGGCCGAACGCCCGCAGGACTACGACGACCTGCGGCAGGCGTTCGACGCCGTCGCGGGCGAGTGACGTGGAATGCGGAATGCGGAATGCGGGATGAAAGGCGGGAGGGAACAAACACAATCTCACGCAGAGTCGCGGAGACGCAGAGAGAACAACAGAAAGTTGAAGACGGACTCTCTCCCAATTTCCAGTGTCCGCTCTGCGTCTCCGCGACTCTGCGTAAGACTCGCTGATTCCCTCTCTCGTGCCCCCATGTGCCTTTGGCGGTGAATCCTCATCCCCTTCCCATTCCGCACTCCGCGCTCCGCACTCCGCACTCCCTTGAATCCCCCCGCCGAATCCATTTCCTGACTGCACATCGGTGCCGGCTCGGTCCGGCCGCGCTCCCCCCTCGGAAGGCATCAGACAATGGCGGAATCGACTCGCGGGCGGCTGGCCATCGTGGTCGGCGGCGGCCCGGCCCCGGGCATCAATGGCGTCATTAGCGCGGTGACCATCGAGGCCGTCCACCGCGGGCTGGAAGTGGTGGGAGTGCGGCAGGGGTTCAGCACGCTCATCGGCGACACCCCGAACACCGTCCTGCTGAGCGCGGCCGAGGTCGGCCCGTGGTACAACCGCGGCGGGTCGATCCTGGGCACCAGCCGCGTGAACCCGGCCAAAGACCCGGCGCACATGGCGAACGTGCTGGCCAACTTCGAGAAGCTGGGCGTGCGGTACCTGGTCACCATCGGCGGGGACGACACCGGGTACAGCGGCTCTCAGGTGTACGAGAAGGCGGGCGGGCGGATCAAGGTGGCACACGTGCCGAAGACCATCGACAACGACCTGCCCCTGCCCCCCGGCATCCCCACGTTCGGGTTCGAGACGGCCCGGCACTACGGGGTGCAACTGGCCCGCGCCCTGCACGAGGACGCCCGCACCACCGGCCGCTGGTACATCGTGGTGAGCATGGGGCGGGCGGCCGGCCACCTGGCGCTGGGCATCGGCAAGGCGGCGGCGGCCACCCTGACCATCATCCGCGAGGAGTTCCGCGACAAGAAGTTGACCCTCGACGGGCTGTGCGACATCATCGTCGGGTCGATGGTCAAGCGGAAGGTGGAGGGCAAGAGCTACGGGCTGGTGGTGCTGGCCGAGGGGCTGATCGAGGCCATCGGCCAGCAGGGGCTGGTCGACGCCATCGGGGAGGCGAACCTGCACATGTACGGGAAGATCGAGAAGGACCCGCACGGCCACCTGCGGCTGGGCGAGATCGAGTTCGGGCGGATCGTGCGGGAGCGGCTGGCCAAGCGGATGGAGCCGCTCGACCTGAAGAGCACCATGATCGACAAGGACCTGGGGTACGAGCTGCGGTGCGCCGACCCCATCCCGTTCGACGCCGAGTACACCCGCGACCTGGGGTACGGGGCGGTCAAGTTCCTGCTGTCGCCGGACGCCGGGCAGTACGGGGCCATCGTGAGTGTGGTCGGCGGCAAGCTGACCCCCCTGCGGTTCCAGGACATGATCGTGCCCGAGACGAAGCGGATGCAGACCCGCGACGTGGACCTGAACAGCGTCACTTACGAGTGCGCCCGCCAGTACATGACCCGCCTGGAGCCGCACGACTTCGCCCACCCTGACAAGCTGACCCTGCTGGCCGCCGCCACGAAGATGACGCCCGACCAGTTCCGCGAGCGGTTCGAGAAGCTGGTGTGACCCGCCGGGCCGCAGCTACACCAGGAAGCGTGCCACCTCGTCGGCGTACGGCCCCGGCATCGTGTACTGCGGGTAGTGCCCGCACGGGGTGAGTTCCACCCGCCGCACGTTCGGCACGCCCTTCTCGACGTCCGCCTCACTCGCCCGCGGCACCACCGCGTCGCGGTCCCCGCCGATCATGAGCAGCGGGTGCGGAATACTCGGCAGTTGCGGGCGGAGGTCGAGTTCGCTGATGGTCAGGCCGCGGCTGGCCGCGGCCTGGATCGGTGTCTTTCCACTGCACTCCACCAGAAAGGCGTGCATTTCCGGCGGACACCCGACGAACTGCGGCAGGTCGATGGGGGCCATGAACTGCCGGCGGAATGGCAGCTGGCTCATCCGCATCGACCAGCAGCGGGCGAGCGCCGCCGGCCACTTTTCATACGGCTGAAACGCGCGACGGGCGAACCCGCCCTGGACCGCCGCCTTGCGGAACCGCTCCGGGTTGCGGGCCAGCGCTCGCAGGGTGATGGTGCTACCGAACGACGTGCCGAGGACGTCCGCCTGCGGCAGTTGCAGGTGATCCATCAGGGCGAGCAAGTCATCGACGTAGTGGTCGTGGCGGTATTGAGTCAGTTTGGCGTCGTCGTCCACCCCGTTCGGTAGGTCGTAGGCGACGACGCGGAACCCGCGGTCCACCAACTCGGCCGCCAACATGCAGAAGCAGAGTGGCACGTCGCACAGCCCGTGAACCTTCACGACGACCGGCCCGGTGCCCCAGTCGAAGTACCGCATCCGGTAGCGGCCGGTGTGAACGAACTCCACTTTCGCTTCGGCCACGAACCGGGCGCGGGCACGAGCCAGGTCGTCGGCCGTCGGGTGCGGGCTTCATGAATTCTTTAGGGCACCCAAACCTATTGATTCCACAATAAAATCAGTTATTTCGATCAAAGCTGACTTACAGACAGTTTCAAAGCTTATACCTATCGTCGCGAAGAATCGTCGACTGATGGTGTTTGATACTTCTATATCAACATTCAAAGAGTTA
>JANNQE010001389.1:0-1626 GCA_031441625.1 Planctomycetia bacterium | reverse complement strand
GTCCAGCGGCATCTTCGCCCGCACCGCCGCGACGAGGTACTCCACCTTCGTCTTGACCGACCCGGCCAGCTTCTCGCTCACCTTGCCCAGCCGGACGGTACGACGCTTCCCGTCGCCGGCCACGAACTGGACCGAGCGGTTGCCCTTCGAGTCTTTGCTCAGCGAGGCCATGGGAACTCCGTGGCGGCACGGCCGCCGGGTCAGAGGGTACGGGAGGAACGGCACGGAGGGAAACGAATTGTTCAGGTCAGGCGGGCGAGCAGGCGGTCGAGGGCGGCGGCCAGCAGCTGCCGCACGCGGGCCGCGGACGCGTCCCGCTCGGCCGCCAGGTCGTTCACGGTGACGTCGTCGCCGTACCGGCGGGACAGCAACCCCCGGTCCCGCTCGTCGGCCAACGACAGCAACACGTCGAACTCGTCCACGCTCGGCTCCTGCTCCCGCCCGTGGTAGGTGTCGAGGGCGTCCCCGCCGCCGACCGCGGGGGCCAAGTTCAGGCACCGGGCGTGTCGCCGTTCGGGCCGGCGGGCGGTCAGCATGGCCATGCGGCCGACGGACACGGCGAGGTTCCCGGGGTGGTCGCTGGCCGCCAGCTTCGCCCGCGCCGCCCACGCGGCCACCGCCGCCGCGGAGATCAGGTCGTCCGCGTCCACCCGCACCGGGGCGGCCAGCCGGTTCGCGAGGTACGCCAGGTACGGGCGGACCTGACCCCACAAGTTCATGAACGCGGCCTCGGTCATGCCCGGTTCCCCCCGGTCTTGATCCGCACCCGCTCGCCCGGCGGCGGGGGGAGGGACGGCTTCGCCGGGTCCGCCTTCCGTTCCGCCGCCCCGCTCGCCTGCCACGTCAGCCCGCCGACGCTGGCCGCCACCGCGCACCCGACCACGCAGTCCCACAGGTGGTTGTCCGGCCGGCTCGGCACCACCTGCCACTTGTCGAACGTGTCCCCGCGGAGGGTCATGGCCTCGGAGTATTCGGCCGCGCAGTGGGCCGACAACAGCGGGTGCTGGTGCGGCCCGCCGCCGTACACGGTCAGCCCGGTCGGCCCGCCCCGCGGCACCTGCAGCGCCCCGTACACGAAGCTCTTCCAGGCGTCCGGGTCGAACTGCACCTGCCGCCGCCCCTTGTCCCCGGCCGTCAGCCGCCAGTGGTACCCCGTCCGCTCGCCCGGCCGCGGCTTCCACCGCGCCACCCCCACCTGCGTGGCCGACCGCCCCACCCCCTTGCTGGCCAGCAGCACCCCACCCTGCGCGCTCTGGGCGATGAACTGGTACACCGCGTCCGGCACCCACCCGGCGTCGATCAGGCACCGCTCGACCCGCCCCTCCCCCCCGCCCGCCCGCGGGTACCCGCGGCCGACGACGGCGGGGATCAGCCCCTCCAGCCCGGCGTACACCCGCTGGGCGTCGGTGCGGTTCGGGTACGCCTGGCTCAGCCCCGGCCGCGGGTCGGACGCCTCGAACACCGCCCGCGTCTGCCCCGGCCAGCACCCGTAGTCGATGAGCGTCCCGCCGAACCGCTCGTTCCACGCCGCCACCGCGTACCACAGCAGCTCGCCCCCGCAGTCCACGAACGCCGTCACCCGCGTCGCCCACGCCGGCACCTCCCCGCGGGCCAGCCCGGTCGTGC
>JANNQE010001388.1:0-7352 GCA_031441625.1 Planctomycetia bacterium | reverse complement strand
GCCATCGGCAAGCCCGGCGCCGGGCTCTGCCCCGTCCGCGGGCATTCGAACGTGCAGGGCGACCGCACGATGGGCATTTTCGAATACCCGCCCGCGTGGACGGCCACACTCGGCGAACGCTTCGGCTTCACGCCGCCCGCGAAAGTCGGCTTCGACACCGTCGGCGCGATCCGGGCGATGCGCGAAGGTCACGCCAAAGTCTTCTTCGCCCTAGGCGGAAACTTCCTCTCCGCCACGCCCGATACTTCCGCGACGGCGAAGGCCCTTTCGAACTGCGACCTTACCGTTCACGTTTCGATCAAGCTGAATCGCTCGCACCTCGTCACCGGCCGAACGGCGCTCATCCTGCCGTGCCTCGCCCGCACCGACCGCGACGTGCAAGCCGGCGGCGAGCAGTTCGTCACCACCGAAAATTCAATGGGCATCGTGCAGCAGAGCCGCGGGCGGTTGGAACCGGTGTCGAAGCACATGCTGAGCGAGCCGATGATCGTGGCGCGACTCGCGGCGGCGGTGCTCGGCAAGAAGACGACGGTGCCGTGGGTGGAGTTGTCGGGCAACTACGACCTCATCCGCGAGCGCATTCAGAAGGTGATTCCGGGGTTCGACGACTACAACGCGAAGGTCCGCAAGCCGGGCGGGTTCTATTTGCCGAACAAGCCGCGGGATGGCGAGTTCAGTACCTCCACCGGCAAGGCCAGGTTCACCGCCAGCCCGCTGCCGACCGACACCGTGCAGCCGGGCGAACTGGTGATGATGACCGTCCGCACCCACGACCAGTTCAACACCACCGTGTACGGCCTGGACGACCGCTACCGCGGGATCACCGGCGAGCGACGGGTGATCCTGATGCACGCGGCCGACATCTCGGAACGCGACCTGAAGCCGAACGACGTGGTGGATTTGACGAACACCGACGGCGGCACCGTGCGGGTGGCGAAGCGGTTCATCGTCGTCGAGTACGACATCCCGCGGGGGAACTGTGCGACGTACTTCCCCGAGACGAACGTGCTCGTGCCGCTGGACCGCGTGGCCGACGGCAGCCGCACCCCGACGAGCAAGTTCGTACCGATTATTGTTGAAAAAACGGCACGCGGATGACGCGGAGGGCACGCGGAAAGACACGGATGAAGAGAGACTTTATCTGTTCTGATCCGCGTTCTTCCGCGTCCTCTCCGCGTCATCCGCGTGCCTTCTTCCTCCTACCCCGGAACCCCATTCCATGTTCGATCTCGCCGCCATTCAGTCCGCCGTCCGCGAGCAGTCCCTCGACGGCTGGCTGCTGTACGACTTCCGCAACCTGAACGTGCTCGCCGCCCGCGTGGCACACACGAACACGAAGCTGTCCCGTCGGTGGGCGTACTTCATCCCCGCGAGTGGCACGCCGAAGAAGCTGGCCCACGCCATCGAACCCGCATCGCTCGACCACCTGCCCGGCGACAAGACGACGTACCTGAAGTGGCAGGAGTTCGAGGCGGGTCTCGCGCACCTGCTCGGCGGGGTGAAGCGGGTGGCGATGGAGTACAGCCCGCGCAACGGCAACATGTACATCAGCCGCGTGGACGCCGGCACGGTGGAGATCGTCCGCGGGTGCGGGGTCGAGCCGGTGAGCAGCGGCGACCTGATTCAACAGTTCGAAGCGGTGTGGGACGACGAGCAGGTGGCCACGCACTTCGAGGCGGCCACGCACACGGACGCGGCCTACGGGGTGACGTGGCAGTTCATCGCCGAGCAGATTCGGAATCACGGGCACACGACCGAACTGGACGTGCAGGCCCGCATCATGAAGCACTTCGCCGACCACAAGATGACCACCTACAGCCCGCCCATCGTGGGCGAAGGCCCGCACAGCGCCGACCCGCACTTCGAGCCGAACGCCGCCGACAACCGACGCATCACCGCCAACAGCTTCGTGCTGGTGGACCTGTGGGCGAAGATGGACAAGCCGCGGGCGGTGTACTCCGACCTCACCCGCGTGGGATACGTGGGCGAGGACGTGCCGGCGAAGGTCAACGAGCTGTTTCACATCGTGGCGGCGGCACGGGACGCGGGCATCGCGCGGGTGAAGCGGGCGTTCGCCGCCGGCGACCCGCTGCAAGGGTGGGAAGTGGACGGGGCCACCCGCGAGGTGATCGAGAAGGCCGGGTACGGCCAGTTCTTCACCCACCGCACCGGGCACAACATCGGCCAGGAGGTCCACGGCAACGGCTGCCACATGGACGGCCTGGAGACGCGGGAGGAACGGCGGGTGATGCGGCGGACGTGCTTCAGCATCGAGCCGGGCATCTACCTGCCGGGCGAGTTCGGCGTGCGGAGCGAGATCGACGTGTACGTGGACGCGAAGGGCGGGGTTCACGTGACCGGCGGGGCACTGCAAACGGAGGTGCGGAGGGTTCTGCTGTGAAGCGGCGGGTGAACCACCGGAGGGCAATGAATGAACCTGTCCGATGTCATCGGCAAGCGGGGTGATGCCACCGTCCAGCGACAGTTGCTCTCCTACTTCGGAGGGTTACGGCCGCTGTTCACCCCGACATTCCTGGGGGACAAATTCCCCACGTTCGACCTGCTGGTGCAACTGTTCGAGCCGCCGACTACCGACGCGTTCTTCTTCGCCCAAGTGAAGACGACTCGGCAGGGCGTTCGGTCGCGAAGTCGGACGCTGCCGGTCCAACTCGACCGCGCACGCGTGGCGTCCGCCCTCCGATTCAGGGTGCCGAGTTACCTGTTGAGCGTGGACGACCTTGCCGAAGTGGTTTACGTCACGGCCATCGACGGGCGGCTGTCGGGTGGTGTAGCGGCTGTGCCGACGACCCGCCCGTTAGACGCGGCGAACGCCCGCCGGCTGTGGGACGAGGTAGAATCATTCTGGAAGGGCGTTCGCCGTCGGCGGGCGCGTTCGCACTTCTCACTCTGAGGCATAGCCATGACCCGGCTGGAGCAGTTGTCCGAGGAGCGGGCGGCGGCGATGGCCTACCTGCTCCTCACCCGGCGGGGAAATCTGGATGTGCGAGCCGACCACCGTGTCGGCGACCGGCTGTACGACTTCATGGTGCAGATTGCCGGACGGAAGAAGGGGTTACGTCAATTCATGGTCGAGATCGCCGCCGGGGTCGAGTGGCCGACGGCTGCTGCCGCTGACCAGCAACTGGCGAGCAAGGTGAGAGCGCTGGCCAAAGCCGGACCGTACCCCATTCCCGCCTTGCTGTTCGCTTTCTCTATGCGGGACGATCACGGGTACTTCACCTGGGTGTCCGAGCCGCCCGCCGAAGGTGGGGAACTGGTGCTGCACACGAAGCCGGCGTTCCGCCCGCTCGACGCCGACTCCCTCGACGGGATCGTTCAGGCGGTGGACGGCTGGTACAACCGGCGGTACGCCGCGGTTCCGGCCGCGGGCGTCGGGTGACCCTCACTCGCCCGGCTTGCGGCTGCGGAACACCTGCATGAGCAGGTTGTCCACCGGGGCGTACTGGTCGGTCAGCAGGATCGGCTTGTCGCGTGCCAGCAGCCCGTCCGTCACGTCGGCGGGCACCACGTAGACACCGCTGCCGCTGCCGGTTTGTCGGTACATCATCTCCGCCCAGCGGTCGGGTTCGATCGGCCGGTTCGCCGCGTACAGCACGATCACGCTCTTCTCAAGTTCCTCCGGGTGGGCCGGGTCGAACACGCCCTTCGGGAACGTCACCGCCACGTGCGGGAAGGTCTCCTTCAGCGTGCGGTACGCCGCCTTCCACAACTTGCCGTTCGCCACGTCGTCGATCACCGTCACCAGGTACAGCCCGTCGTCGGTCAGCGTGCCCTTCACCGCCTGGTTGCACTCCTTCGTGAGCAGGTGGCCCGGCACGGAGAAGTCGTTCACCGCGTCGAGCGTGACGACGTGATACTTCCCCTTCTCCGCCTTCTCGGTCACGAACTGGCGGCCGTCCATGTGGTGGGCCACCACGCCCAGGTTCGGGTCCAGCCCCAGGTGCGAGTACGCCACCCGCGTGACGGCCGGGTCGATCTCCACCACCTCCACCGTGCTGGTGGGAATCTTCGTCCGCACGCACCGGGGGAAGGTGTACCCGCCGCCGCCGATGACGAGCACGTTCTGTGACTCGGGGTTGGCGTCCTTTGCCGCGTACACCGCTTCCAACTGGAACTGCTCGTGCTTGTACCGCAGGTACGTCGGGTCGTTCAGGTCGGCCACCGAATGCACGAGCAGGTCGAGGGCCATCGACCGCAGCTCGCGGCCGTCCTCGGCCTGCGGGCGGACGATGATGGCGTAGTAGTTGCTCTCGGCCGTGATGCCGGTGTCCGCCTTCATCAGCACCACCCCGCCGCCCACCAGCGCGCCACCGGCGATGCACACCCCGTACAGCACCTTCGCCTCCTTCAGGCCGGCGACGATCAGCACGGCCAGCACCGGCAGCGCCGCCGCCAGCAGGATGGTGCCGAGCACGCCGATGCCGCTGATGAGGACGTACCCGGTGGCGAACGTGCCGGCGATGGCCCCGGCGGTGCTCCAGGCGTACACCCGGCCGGCGGTGCGGCCGGCGCTCGCCAGGTCGGGCACGGCCAGCCGGATGACCTGCGGGGAGATGGTGCCGAGGAGCAGACTCGGCAGGAAGAAGAGGGCGAACGTCCACGCCAGCACCTGCGGGACGAGGTCCAGGTCGGCGAACCAGCGGCGGCCGGCGATCACCCCGAACAGCAGGATGACGGCGACGGCAGCGAGCGCCGCGGCGGTCATGCACCACGCCACTGACATCGGCTTGTCAGCGTTCACCCGACTCGAAAGCCGCCCGCCGAGCCAGTTGCCCAGGCAGGTGCCGGCAAGCATCACGCCGATCACGCCGGTCCAGGTGTAAATGGACACGCCGACGACGGGGGCGAGCAGCCGCGTGGCAGCCAGTTCGAGCGTCATGCCGGCGAAGCTGCACAGGAACACGCCGGCGAACGCGGCGGGCAGTTTCAGCGCGGCCGGCTTGTCTTCGGGCATCATGGCCGGGTGCGGGCGGTGTTCCACCCCCGCCGGGCGGTTCACCTTCACCGCGAGGACCACCGCGGCCAGCACGCCCAGGACCGCCGCCGTGCCGATGACGATCTGGTTGACGGTGAACTCGGGGATGAGCACGAACCCGGTCAGGTAGTTGCCGACCAGGCAGCCGAGCGTGCTGAGCGCGAAGATGACCCCCGCCACGCGGCCGGTGCCGCCGACGTCCGGCACGCCGATCCGAATGGCCAGCGGGGTGAGCACGCTGAGCGCGAACCCGGCCGGGAAGCAGAGGAGGAAGGCGAGGGCGGGAATCCGCGGGCCGAGCGGCAACAGGGTGTGCAGCGACGAGGCGTTCAGCAGGATGGGCAACAGCACCATCCACACCGCCGACAGCGACCCGACGAGCAGCCATACGCTGAGAGTGCCGGTGGTGGCCTTACGGTCGGCCGCCCGCCCGCCGAACGCATTCCCGACGGCGATGCCGGCCAGGAAGGCGGCGATCACCGCCGTCCACGTTTCGAGTGACGAGCCGATGAACGGGGAGAGCAGCCGGCCGGCGGCCAGTTGCAGCACCAGCAGCCCGGCGTTGGCGGCGAACACCACCCCGCCGACCACCGCGAGCCGCCCGCCGACCCGCACGGGCGCAAGAACAGCGGTTTGGCGACCCGCCGGCGGCGGGGTGACGACGGACGCATCGGACATGGGCACACTTCGCGTGAGGGGCGGAAGGTTCGGCCGAAGCGTAGTTCACTCGGCGGCGGATGCCAAGTGGAAAGGGCCTCACCCCCCCGTCCCCCTCAAGGAGTTACGCAGGAGCGGGAAGGTGAACTCCCAGCCCACGGGTGTAGTGGCACGGGCGTGCCGCCCGTGTGTACAACCCACGGGCGGGACGCCCGTGCCACCACGCCGGGAGACTTCGTTCCCGCCGTTGCCTAACCCCACCTCCCACACGCCGGGCACCTTCGGGTGCCCGGTGGCGTTTCCGGTCTAGACCGCCAGACGGGGCGGGGCGTGAACGTGCCGCGAGCGAACCGTGAAGGTTGTGTGAATTCGTCGGCGGAGGGGGGCGGTTGGGGGTGCGTTCCGGTGGGAGTCGGTAAGAGTGTGGGCACACGAATTTTTCACCCACACTTCACCGCTCAGGGGAACGGATGCGCTCGCCCAACTCCGGTCGTTTCGGGTTCACGCTGATCGAACTGCTCGTCGTCATCGCCATCATCGCCATTCTGATCGGCCTGCTCCTGCCCGCCGTCCAGAAGGTGCGCGAGGCCGCCGCCCGCATGAGTTGCAGCAACAACCTGAAGCAGTTCGGCCTGGCCATGCACAACTACGCCAGCGGGAACGACAGCAAGCTGCCCAGCACGCGGGTGAACCTGCCGAGCAACAAGTTCGGCTCGTGGACCATTCTCGCCCTGGCGTATGTCGAGCAGGACAACATCCAGCGGCTGTACGACCGCACCCAGGTGTGGAGTTCGACGACCAACCTGAACAACGCCCAGAACCCGATCAAAATCTTCCTCTGCCCGTCGGCCCCCGGCACCCGTCGCGCGGCCGTCTCCGGCCCGACCGCCGGCCGCACCCTCGGCGGGCTGGACTACCTCGCCTTCCACGCCGTGCGGAACCGCTTCTACCTGGCCAACGGGCTGACCAACCCGGCCGGTGCCGGCTCCGACCTGAACTACGGGGCCATGCAAAACGGCCTGGACACGTCGCTCCTGGCCATCACCGACGGCACGTCGAACACCATCCTGTTCACCGAAGCGGCCGGCCGCCCGAACCACTACATGCTCGGCCGCGACACCGGCGGGCTGGGGCCGTCCAACGAGGGGTACGGGTGGTCGGACCCGGACTCGGGGTCGGGCAGCCTGGACGGCACTCACCCGACCACCGGGCTGGTGAACTCGAACAGCGTGTTCACCGGCGGCACCTGCCTGATGAACTGCAACAACGACAGCGAGCCGTACAGCATGCACACCGGCGGGGTGAACGTGTGCCTGTCGGACGGCAGCGTGCGGTTCGTGCGGAGCGGCACGTCGGCGTTCACGTGGGCGGCGCTGTTCACCCGCAGTGGCGGCGAAGTGGTCGGCAACGACTTCTAACCGATCCTGGAACCGGGAACGCCGTGACCGGGTGGGTGTCCACTCACCCGGTCACGGCGTTCCCGTTTTCTCTTCCGCGAACTCTCGCAGCACGTCCACGTTGCGGTCGGCCATCGCGTCTTTGGTGAAGATGTGGTGGTGGGGATGACCACCACCTTCTCGCGGTCCCACACCTTGGCGTTCGCCCCGAAGTGCTTCTTGAAGATGCCGATGGTGCCCGGCCCGCACACGTCGTGCGTCATGAGCACGTCCACGTTCACCCACACGGTGCTGTCGGCGGC
>JANNQE010001387.1:0-7609 GCA_031441625.1 Planctomycetia bacterium | reverse complement strand
GTTGGCTCGGCCGAACTCTCCATGCTTTCTCTCGTGCCCTCATGTGCCCTCGGCGGTGAATCTCTTATCGGTTCTGATCCGCGTTCCTGCCGCGTCGTCCGCGTGCCCTCTGAAATTGAACCACGAGACCAACCACCCATGTTCTCTCTCCAAGACACCACCCGTCGGCACTTCCTCGGCCGCGGCAGCCTCGGCCTCGGGGCGGTCGCCGCCGGGCTGATGAACGGCCCCATTCTGGCGAACCCCGGCAGTGATGCCGGGGGTGCTTCCAGGAGTGACAACCCGCTGTCACCGAAGAAGCCGCACTTCGCCGCGAAGGCCAAGCGGGTCATCTACCTGCACATGTCGGGTGCCCCGCCGCACCTGGACATGTTCGACTACAAACCGGAGTTGGTGAAGCGGACCGGCGAGGCCGTGCCCGACTCGTACCTGAAAGGCCGGCGGTTCGCCTTCACCAGTGGCGTGCCCAAGCTGCTCGGCACCCCGCAGAAGTTCGAGAAGCGGGGCAAGTCGGGCCTCTGGATGTCGGACGCGCTCGCCACCATGCACGGGCTGGCCGACGACATCGCCGTCATCAAGAGCATGAAGACGGAGGAGTTCAACCACGCCCCCGCCGAACTGCTGCTGTTCACCGGGCACAACCGCCAGGGGCGGCCGGGCATGGGCACCTGGGTGACTTACGGCCTGGGCAGCGAGAGCGAAAACCTGCCGGGGTTCGTGGTGCTGGTGAGCAGCGGGGTGCAGCCGAGCGGCGGGGCGAACATCTGGGGGAACGGCTTCCTGCCGAGCGTGTACCAGGGCGTGCAGTGCCGCAGCAAGGGCGACCCGGTGCTGTACGTGTCCGACCCGAAGGGCATGGACCGCGGGTTGCGGCGGAAGACGTTGGATGCGTTGAAGGACTTGAACGAACTGCAAGCGGACGAACTCGGCCACCCCGAGACGGCCACGCGGATTCAGCAGTACGAGATGGCGTTCCGGATGCAGACGGCCGTGCCGGAGGTGATGGACATCACCAAGGAGACGAAGGAGACGCTGGAGGCCTACGGGGCGAAGCCGGGTGAATCGAGCTTCGCCAACAACTGCCTGCTCGCCCGCCGGATGGCCGAGAAGGGGGTGCGGTTCGTGCAACTCTTCGACTGGGGCTGGGACTTCCACGGCACCAACCCGGCCGAGGACATCCGCGACGGCCTCACGAAGAAGTGCGGCACCGTCGGCAAGCCGATCTCCGCGCTCATCGCCGATCTCAAGCGGCTCGGCATGTTCGACGACACGCTGGTGGTGTGGAGCGGCGAGTTCGGCCGCACGCCGTTCCGCGAGGGCCGCACCGCCGGCGGGCAGGTGCTCGGCCGCGACCACTACCCGGATTGTTTCTGCGTCTGGATGGCCGGAGCGGGTGTGAAGCGGGGCGTCAGCTACGGCGAGACGGAAGACCTGGGCTTCGCCGTCAGCGAGAAGGTGACGACCCCGCACGACCTGCAAGCCACCATCCTGCACCTGATGGGCATCGAGCACACCAAGCTGACGTACCGCTTCCAGGGGCGGGATTATCGCCTGACCGACGTCCACGGCGAGGTGGTGAAGGACGTGCTGTCGTGAGCAAACTCACTCCCGCGCGGCTTGGCGTGCGGTCCGGTCCGGGAGGTGTAGAGTGCCCGATGCTGCCGATGCGTATTCACACCGTCACCCGAACCGGATTTGTTACGGCCTTCTGGTCGTACTGCCGGCGCTAGGTCTCCTTACGGTGCCGGTTACGTTCGTGCTGGTTGAAGTGTTCCGGTGCGGTTTTCGGATCGCGTTCGCTATCGCTGATGTGTTGTGGTGGGTGTGGCCTGTTCAGATCGGCCTGGCAGCCCTGTCCTTCGCGGTCGGGTTGGGTGTGTTGCCGAAGGGTGGGGAGCGCGCCCTGCATCAGATCGCTTGCCCAGCGTCGATCCCGGTCGTCTGGTTCGTTCTGCTGGCGTGCTACATCGCGATCAAAGTCATACATGTGCCGTAACTGGGTGGCGGGCCGGGTTCGCCTCAATCGCGCTCGCCTCCGGTTCGCGGCTACGGGTATCGTGTTCACCAACTCCCTGATCGGACTTCCCATGCGGTTCGCCCTCGCCATCCTCTTGTTCGCAGCCCCACTCGCGGCAGCCCCGCCGAACGTGCTGTTCGTGTACACCGACGACCAGGCGTTCGACACCATCCAGGCCCTGGGAAACAAGGACATCCACACGCCCACGCTCGACGCCCTCGTCGGTCGCGGGTTCACGTTCACCAACGCGTATTGTCAGGGCGGGCAGTCGCCGGCGGTGTGCGTGCCCAGTCGCACCATGCTGCTCACCGGCCGCAGCACCTTCCGCACCCCCGCCTACAACGCCAAGACGTACGACAAGCCGACGCTCGGCAAGGTCTTCCGCGACGCCGGGTTCGCCACCTTGTGCGTGAGCAAGCCGGGCAACTCGTTCCGCCCGGCGCACGACCACTTCGAGAAGGTGGTTCACATCCCGCACAGCGGGGCCGAGACGAACGCCAAGTGTGCCGACGCCGTGCTCGACTGGCTGAAGGCCGACGACGGCAAGAAGCCGTTCTTCGTCTACTACGCCCCGAGCATGCCGCACGACCCCCGCACGGCCGAGAAGGAGTACCACGCCAAGTACGACCCGGCCAAGCTGACACTGCCGAAGAACTACATGGCCGAAAGCCCGCTGGATATCGGAGTGCAGGGCATCCGCGACGAGAAGCTGGCGAAGTACCCGCGGGATGAAAAGGAGATGCGGCAGCACCTCGCGGATTACTACGCCTGCATCACCAGCCTCGACCACCACCTGAGTCGGATACTCGACGCGCTGAAGGTGGCGAAGAAACTCGACGACACCGTCATCATTTTCACCAGCGATCAGGGGCTGGCCGTGGGTGGTCGGCACGGGCTGATGGGCAAGCAGAACCTGTACGAACACTTCAAATCACCGCTCGTGCTCGCCGGGCCGGGGGTGACGAAGGGGAAGAGCGATGCGCTCGTGTACCTGCACGACCTGTTCCCGACGGCGTGCGAACTGGCCAGCGTGAAGGTGCCGACCGAGTGCGACGGCATGAGTCTGGTGCCGGTGCTGACCGGCAAGAAGGAGAAAGTGCGGGACGCGCTGTTCGCGGTGTACACCGGCACGCAGCGGATGGTGCGGGATGATCGCTGGAAGCTGCTGTGGTTCCCGAAGCTCGGCAAGTTCCAACTGTTCGACCTGAAGACCGACCCGGACGAGTTGACCAACTTGGCCGACGCGAAAGAGCACGCCGACAAACTGACCACGATGAAGAAGCTGATGGCCGAGCAGCAAGAACAGTTCGGCGACAAGATCGACCGGGTGAAGTAGGTGCTTGGTGTAGGTCGTGGTCGAGCGACCGCGAAGCGGGAGCGAGGCCCGACAGCCAGACACGTGTCGGAAATGGCGGTTCGCCGTCGGGCCTCACGTCCCCTTCGGGGACAGTTCGACCACGACCTACAGGACTCTCCCATGCGCCACCTCTTCGCCGCACTGCTCTTCACGTCCGGTGCCCTCGCCGCCCCGCCGAACGTGCTCGTCGTCATCACCGACGACCAGGGGTACGGCGACCTCGGCGCGCACGGCAACCCGGTGCTGAAGACTCCCCATCTGGATGCGTTCACGAAAGAGTCCGTGCGGCTGAAACGGTTCCACGTGTCGCCGGTCTGCTCGCCCACGCGCAGCTCCCTCCTCACCGGCCTGTGGAACTACCGCACCGGCGTGGTGGACACGTTCATCGGCCGGTCGATGATGCGGCCGGACGTGCCCACCCTGCCCGAGCACCTGACCGCCGCCGGCTACCGCACCGGGCTGTTCGGCAAGTGGCACCTGGGCGACCACCACCCGTTGCGGCCCGAAGACCGCGGGTTCGGCACCACGCTGTGGATCCACGGCGGCGGGCTGGCCCAGCCGAGTGACCTGCCCGGCAACGTGGGCGGGAAGGAGTACTTCGACCCGGAGTTGACGAAGAACGGCACGCAGACGAAGGCGAAGGGCTATTGCACCGACGTGTTCACCGACGCGGCCCTTGAGTTCATCACCGCGAAGGACGACAAGCCGTTCTTCGCGTATGTGGCCTTCAACGCCCCGCACGGCCCGTATCAAGTGCCCGACGCCGACGCCGCCTCGTACCGCAAGCTCGACCTGTCCGCCGCCGCGTTCCCGAAGGTCGGTCAGCCGTGGGGGGCCGCGAACGCCAAGCCCGCCGAGATCGCCAACGCCTACGGCATGATCGCCAACCTGGACGCCAACTTCGGCCGGCTGATGAAGACGCTCGCCGACAAGAAGCTGGCCGACAACACGGTCGTCGTCTTCCTGACGGACAACGGCCCCGGCGGGGAGCGGTTCAACAGCGGGCTGCGGAACCGCAAGGGGACGGTGTACGACGGCGGCATCCGCGTGCCGTGCTACGTGCGGTGGCCGGCCAAGCTCCAGGGCGGTCGGGTCATCGACGCCCCGCTGGCCCACGTGGACATCACCCCGACACTGTTGGAGATGGCCGGCGCGAAGCCGGCGAAGGACGTGACGTTCGACGGCGTGAGCTTCCTGCCGCTGCTCACCGGCGAGAAGAAGGCGCTGCCCGACCGCACGCTCTTCTTGCAATGGCACCGCGGCGACGAGCCGGAGAAGTACCGCTCGTTCGCCGCCGTCGGCCCGAAGTACAAGCTGGTGCAGGCGGTCGGCTCGTGGGACGCGAAGAACCCGAAGCCGAAGTTCGAGCTGTTCGACATCCCGGCCGACGAGTTCGAGCAGACGGACCTGGCGGAGAAGCTGCCCGACGAGGTGGCGAAGTTGAAGAAGGAGTACGAGGCGTGGTTTGCGAGCGTGACGAAACTCGGCTTCGCCCCGCCGCGAATCCCGCTCGGCACCAAAGCCGAACCGACGGTGCGCCTGACGCGGCAAGACTGGCGCGGCCCGGACGCCGGCTGGACGCCCACGAGCGTCGGCCACTGGGTGATCGCGCCGACAGCCGACGGCGACTATGAAGTGGTGGTGCGGAGCAACACGCCGTTCACCGAGCTGAAATGGGAGACGACGACGGGCAAGGGGCAGGCGAGCCAGAAGGAGGCCGGGAAGGATCTCACGTTGACTGTGCCGCTGACGACGAAGGACGAGAAGGTGCAAGTCACGCTGTCCGCCGCCGGCAAGGCGTTCGGCCCGCACACGGTGGCGGTGCGGAAGAAATGATCTGGTGAACCGCGGGTGTGAACCCGCGGGTGGTTCGCACCCAGGCGGCTCACGCCGCCGGTTCACCACAAGGGCATACAATCCCCGGTGTCAGACCCATTGCCGGGGAAGCCCTCATGTCGCGCCGCCTGTTTCTACTCCTGGTTCTGGCCGCGGTCGGTTGCGGCGGGAAGCCGTCGCCCGACACCAAACCGACCCCCGAACCGACCCCCGCTCCGACCACCGCCGCCAACCCGCCGGCCGACCCGTACCTGCGGTTCGCCGTCCAGACATGCGGCTACTGGCAAGATTTGGGGCTGATCCAGGAGCTGACCGCCCGCAAGTACGCCGCGCTCGCCGACCCGAAGCCGGACGAGGTGAACAAGTTGCTCACCGCCGCGGCGAAGGAGGTCGAGGAGCTGACGACGGAGAACGTCGATCCGGACGCCCTGGCGGTGGGGAAGGGGCTGGCCGACGCGATGCGGAATCTGACCGAGGCGAAGCCTGACCCCGCGAAGCTGACCGCGGCCGCCGGCAAGGCGCGCACCGCGAAAGCGACCTTCGCCACCCGCTACAGCACCTGCACGTTCCCCCCCCTCGATGCCGCCGCCGCGAAGGAACCCGCCTTCCGGCTCGTCCGCGACCTGGGGCGGCCGACGCTGGCTCAAGAGTTGGCCCGCCTGAAAGCGGAAGCGGCCAAGTTCGACACGGAGATCAAGCCGATCAACGAGAAGCTGACCGAAGAGATCACCACCAAAGACAAACTCCAGGGCGAGGCCGACAGTGTCCGTGCCATCCTCAAGAACCAGACCGAGGACGCGGACTTGAAGAAGTTACGGGAGGAAGTGCTGGCCGACGCGGTGAAGCAGGTGGAGGCGAAGAAGAAGGAGATCGACGCGCTGTCGAAGCAGGTGAACGCGCTGCGGGCGAAGAAGGGCGACCTCGACCGGCTGGCGATGGAGGTGACGGGCGTGCTGATCGAGGGCGAGCCGGCGAAGGCGGAGAAGCTGCCCCTCGACCGCCTGGACCGCCTGCGGGTGCTGGCCGACCGCGTGAGCGAGAAGTTGGATGCGCAGAAGAAGTAGGTGCGAGCCGGAGGCGAGCGCGTCGGAGGCTCGGGTAGGGTGGGTCGCTCTCGCCGAGAGCGACATCCGACCGGCTCTCGGCGAGAGCCGGCCACCCTAACTCACGGCGTACCCCTTCGGGTTCTGGCGGTGCCACGCCCAGGCGGTTTCGACGATCTGCCGTAGCGTCGGGTACTTCGGCTCCCAACCCAACTCACGCCGAATGCGGTCGCCGGTGGCCACCAGCGCCGGCGGGTCGCCCGCTCGCCGCGGGCCTTCCACCAGCGGGATCGGCCGCCCGCTCACCTCCTCACACGTGCGGATCACCTCCCGCACGCTGCTGCCGCTGCCGGTGCCCACGTTCCATGCCTTCCCTTCGCCCGGCACAATCGCCCCGAGCGCCAGCACGTGCGCCTCGGCCAGATCTTCCACGTGGATGTAGTCCCGCACGCAGGTGCCGTCGGGGGTGGGGTAATCGGTGCCGAACACGCTCAAGTGCGGGCGTTGCCCGAGAGCCACCTGAAGGGCCAGCGGGATGAGGTGCGTCTCGGGTGTGTGGTCTTCCCCCCGCGAGCCGTCGGCACTCGCCCCGGAGGCGTTGAAGTACCGCAGGGCGGCGAACCCGATCCCATACGCCGGGGCGAAATCGCGGAGCATCATCTCCACGGCCAGTTTGGTGTTGCCGTACGGGTTGACCGGCCGCTGCGGGTGGTCTTCAGGGATGGGCACCACCTCGGGCACGCCGTAGGTGGCACAGGTGCTGGAAAACACCACCCGCTTCACCCCGTGCCGGCGGACCCGTTCGAGCAGGGTGAGGGTGTTGCCCGTGTTGTTGCGGTAGTACTTGGCCGGGTCGGTGACGGACTCGCCCACGTAGCAACTGGCCGCGAAGTGGACGACCGCCTCGATCCGCTCGACGGCCAGCAGGTGGTCCAGGCGGTCGGCGTCGGCCAGGTCGCCGACGCGGAGAATCCCCGCGGGCACGGCCTGACGGTGGCCGGCCGACAGGTTGTCGTACACCGTCACCGTGTGCCCGTCGGCGAGCAGCCGGTGAACGGTGAAACTGCCGATGTACCCGGCACCGCCGGTGACGAGAATGCGCATGGGGGCATGATAGCGGCCGGCACGCGCGCGGGCGTGAGGTAAGATACCCCACCCCCCCCCCCACGGTGTCCCCCAGGTCGAACACGACCCCACCCCCGCCGCCCTCGCGTTGCTCGGAGCGGCGACCCCTCCCCCGCGGGGTGGGGTGGGGGTGACTGGTCGTTTCGCGACGCCCAACGCCGCCCCCCCCCCCCCGCGGGGGAGGGGTCGCCGAGGGAACGTAGTTCCCCGGCGGGGGTGGGGATCGCCTCG
>JANNQE010001386.1:0-5834 GCA_031441625.1 Planctomycetia bacterium | reverse complement strand
CTCCCCCACAAGGGGGGAGGTGGGGGTGATCGGCCTGTTCGCATCGGCGGTACGTGGGGAAGACGCACAACCCTCACCTCCCCTCTTGTGGGGGAGGTCGCCGCGGTGAGCGAAGCGAACCCGGCGGGTGGGGGGTCTTCGGGCAAACCTGGCCACTGTCGGCGCCGGGAGACTTACGAGTCGCCGTTCGATGGCGTTTGGCCTGCTTCGGCCGCTCGCATGGCCTTCTTCACCCGCTCGAAATCGCTTTCCGTCTGGGGGTTCCAGCAATACATGCGAACCGCTTTCCAGACCGCCTCGTCGGTGCCCCCATTTTCAAGCGCCCACTTCCCTGCGTAGTCGATCTGACGCTGGAAGAATCTGTCCCATTCGGCTTGACGAAGGCGCGCGAACGGCTCGGCGAGCAAGCGGTACTCTGGCGTATCCGGTAGCGGCGAATTCATGATCGCCGTCACGAATTCGGCGGGTGGCTGGTAACTGTGAACCCGAACGTAGTGGGCCACCAGTTCCGGGGCGACGTAGAGCACGTCCCCGTCGGGGACGCCGAAATTCCCGTAACCGCGTGGTCCCAAAGCACGAGGGTCAGCCGGTGGCTCACAGAACTCGCACTCGTGCCAGCCGCCGAACGCGGGGAACGAAAGAGCGTCCGCACTCCGGCCAGCAAGACGGACGAACTCGTCGAGTTTGCTCATGAATTCGGACGAAATCTCGCCCTGCTGAAACGGCTGGTCGGAGGAGAGCCAACCGACTGCTCGGACGTGATCGCCACTGGCAACCATCGTTTGGCTGCTGAGATCGGGATACCAACTCATCCGCTTCACTCTTCGGGTTCGGTGTTGCCAAGCGTATCGGACCGGACGACCTCACGCAATCGTTCAACTCTTGGCCCGCCCGCGGAGCGGGGCAGCAACAAAGTCGCCGCCCCGCTCCGCGGGCGGGCCAAACCACCGGCCGGTGAGGGTACACTTCACCACACCCACCCGCCGCCGGTGAACCCCATGCCGCTACTCGACCACTTCCACCCGCCGCTGTTCGGCACCCGGCACTGGGAATCACTCCATGCTCAGTGGGCGGGGTGCATCGCCAACGCGCTGAACGACATCCTGCCGGACGACTACTTCGCGGAAACTCAGGTTCACGTCGGGGCACGGGTGGAAGTGGGTGTGGAGACGTTTGACGAGGCACGCACGGGCGGTGGGGTGGCCACCGCCCCGCGGATTCAGCCGACGTTGGCCCCGCCCGACCTGGTGCTGCCGGCGGTGTTCCCGCCGACGTTCGGGGTGCGGGTGATCGAGACGAGCAGCGGGCCGACGCTGGTGGCGGCCATCGAGCTGGTGTCGCCGCGGAATAAGGACCGTGACGAGAGCCGGCGGGCGTTCGCCGCCAAGTGTGCCACTTACTTGAGCGGCGGGTGCGGTCTGATCGTGGTAGACGTAGTGACCAATCGCACCAGCCGTCCGCTCGCCGACCTGATGTCGATTCTCGATCCGACCCGCGAGGTGCCCGACGCCGGCCCGCTCACGGCGGTGTCCTACCGACCCCTGCGGGCGGGGGAAACTGATTCGCTCGAACTCCGCATCCGGTCCCTGGCGGTCGGGGCGGCGCTCCCGGAACTGCCGCTCGCCCTGAACGCCGGGCTGATCCTGCCGGTCGATCTGGAAGCCACTTACATCGAAGCCCGCGACCGCAACCGGCTGTGAGCCGACGCCGGTTGGTTTTCCCGACCGCGGCCCGTTGCCGAATTCGCCGTAAGTGCTTGGCGGGCATGGGATCTTCTACGAATAGGACATGGTTCCACGGATGGGTGGGGGGAAGTGGAAAGAACCATCCGTCGGTGGCGAGCAGTCCCCCACTCGTTTCGGTACACTGACTCCCGCCAACGTTTTCGGAAGCCTGCCATGGGTCGGGCAGGGCCGCCGGGTGGAGCCGTAGTGACGTCTCGCCAAGTCGCCACGGGTGATCGTGGCGACCCGGCGAGACGACGTGCACGGTCGGAGTTACTTCTTCGGTTCGACCGGCTTCGTCTGGGACGGGCGCACTTCGAGCGTGCGGAACATCACGTTGGCCTTCGGCTTCAGCCGGTCGGCGTGCGCCTTGGCCTCGTCGGTGCCGGCGAGCGTGCCCGCCACCTCCTGCCACGCCGCCTTCTTGACCTTCTGCTTGCTCACCACCGCGGCCACCAGCTTCTTCTCGATGTCGGTCGGCAGGCGGCCCGTCGCGGCCAGCGTCAGCGCTTCGAGCACCTGATCGTCGGTCTTCTTCTTCGCCAGCAACTCGTCGATCAGCTTGTCCGCCCACGAGGTGCCGGCATCGGCGAACAGAACCACACTGAACGTCACCGGCGGGTTGAGCATGGTCTGCTTCCACTCCGGGCCGACCTTCTTGGCCGTGGCCGGGTCGCTCAGGAAGGCATCGAGCAGTTTCTCCCGCTTCTTGGCGTCTTTGTCCTTCAGGAAATATTCCCGTTCCAGGCGGGTCGGCTGGCCGCCGCGGGCCGACTCGACGACGCGGGTCAGGAACGCCTCGTCGGTGTCGGGGGGGGCGTTCACGTTCAGGTCGTACAGCACGTCGCCAATCTCCCCCAGCCACTGCCCCTCGACCGTGGCGGGCGGGTCGGTCTTGGCGTCTGCGTTCAACCACACCCCTTTCTTGGCCGCCGGGTCCAACCGGGCGGTGAATTCCCCCGCCTTTGCCAGTTCGGCCGGGGTGGGCGGCAACCCGGTCATGTCGAGCGACAGCCGGCGGAGCATCACGTCCGCTTTCGCGGTCTGGGCCGGGCCGTCCGCTCGCAGTCTGGCTTCCACGAACGTGTCGATCGCGGTCGCCTTCGGCTCCTCTTCGGTCAGCCACGTCACCACCTTCTTCCGCTTGCCGGCGTCCTGGTCGGCCAGGAAGTAGCCCATCTCGGCCGGCGTGGGGGCACTGCCCCGCAGGGTTTCACACGACTTCGTCAGGAACTGTTTGTCGTCGAGAGTCGGCCCGATCTGCGCTTTCGCCGGCGGGTCGGCCGCCTGCGCGAACCCCACCCCCGTGCCGGCCAGCAGCCCGCACACGGCCAGCACCGCCGTCACCAGCTTCAGCCTGTTCGTGGCGATCATCCGTAGCACCCCTTCGGACAGTTCAAGGACGTTCGCCGGAACCACGCCCGACCCGAGGCCCGCCGCCGCCAACGCCGACCCGTTCGCCATCCCCACCAGGGCGGTCGGCACCGCCTGGGCCGCGTTCGCCGTCAGCACCGCCGCCACCGCCCCGCCCGCCAGCGTGATGCCCCGCGCCGACAGCCGTTCGGCCAGTTTCCGCCGGGCCGACGCCAGCCGCGTGGCGAGCGTGGCCGGGGGCAGCTTGAGCAGCGCCGCCGCCTCCCGCTGGGTGCGGCCTTCCAGGTCGCACAGCAGCACCGGCAGCCGCAGGTGGTCCGGCAGGGCGGCCAGCTCCTGGTCGATCACCGGCTGAAGGTCAGACCAGACGTCGGGCTGGGCGGCGGCGACCTCGGGCATGGCGTCCACCTGCTTCTCACGGGTGCGGCGGCGGGCGAGTTTGGCCCGCGCTTTGAGGGCGGTCCGGTAGGCCACTCCGAACAGGAAGTCGGCCAACTTCTCGCGGGGTCGAACCGACGCGGCACGGCGGGCGAGGACGACGAACACCGCTTGAAAGGCGTCGTCGGCGTCCGGGGCGTGACCGACCGCCCGCCGGCAGACGCCGTACACCATCGGCCCGTGCCGGCGGACGATGGCCTCGAACGCCGCCGGGTTGCGGTGGCGGACGAAACTGCCGAGCAGTTGGGCGTCGGTTTGCGGCAGTTCGCGGGCGGCAATGCGGCGGAGCGGGGCGATCAGCCGATCGGAAAGCGAACGGGTCGGCGTCGGCATGGCGGCTGACTCCCAGACCGGGCGTGTCCGGTCGCAGTGTATTGCCGGCGAGTGCGTCGGCGCTCGGCCGATGTGTGACAAGTTTCCAAACTGACCACTTCAGGTTCAGGTCGGCCTCCGAAACTTCGGCCTGGCAAAAAGCGTCGAGTGGGAAATTTGGGTCGAGTGGTGAGTCTGGGGGCTGAATCTCCGCGTCCGGGCGAAGTGAGGAGCTACGGGAAGTTCAGCCGCTGGCCGAAGTGCGCTATTCCCAGGCAACAAAAGTGCGGTCGAGTGCCGAAAAAACCACTGGCGGGGCAAGAAATCAATGTCGGGGAGGTATTACGCCTTGAAATGAACCGGCCGGGCGGCGATGTTATGAGACGTGCTGAGGCGCCCCCTCAATCGCCTAGGCACTTCTCATCCTCGCAGATGGAGACCCGTCCGATGAAACTGTCTCTCGAAGCGCTCGAAACGCGGGAAAACCCCGCCGGCCCAGTGGTGGACGACCCGATCACCCCGCCGCCACCGCCGACCCAACCGCCGGCCCCCATTCCGGCTCCGGCCCCAGGCACGCCGGGCACCGTCATCCCGACGCCGGTGTGGTGAGTCGAGTCGGCTCGATGCAGCAATGACCCCGGCTCGGACGCCGGGGTTTTTTCGTTAGGGTGGGTCGCCCTCGCCGAGAGCCGGTCGGCAGTCGCTCTCGGCGAGAGTGACCCACCCTATGGGTCACGCCATCGCGTCGCGCGGGTCGGCGATCACCCCCGTCAGCGCGCTCGCGGCCACCGTCAGGGGCGAGGCCAGGAACACCTTCGCGTCGCGGTGTCCCATACGGCCAGGGAAGTTGCGGTTGGTGGTGCTGATGCAACTGATCGGGGTGTTCAGCCGGCCGAACGTGTCGGACGGCCCGCCCAGGCAGGCCGCACAACTGGCCTCGCCGATCTTCGCCCCGGCGTTCAAGAAGATGCTCCGCAGGCTCTTCCCGCCGATCATTTCCGTGTCCAGTCCGGCGTCCACTTCGGTCGTCGCCGGCACGACGAACGTGTCGATCTTCACCGTGTGGCCCATCAGGATGCCGGCCGCGGCGCGGAAGTCGGTCAGTTTGCCGCCGGTGCAACTGCCGATGTACGCGCGGTCCAGCTTGGTGCCCGCCACCTCGCGGACGAACGCCTTGTTGTCCGGGCTGTGCGGCTTGGCGATGACCGGCTCCATCTTGGACAGGTCGTACACCTTCTCGAAGATGTACTTCGCCCCGGCCTGCGGCTGGAACACCGTGTACGGCTTGCTGCCGGACTTCTTCCCCCGCTCATCCACGTACTTCCGCGTGACCGCGTCGGCCGGGATGATGCCGTTCTTTCCGCCGGCTTCGATGGCCATGTTGCACAGCGTCATCCGCTCTTCGATGTTCAGGGCGAACACCCCGTCGCCGTCGAACTCCATGGCCCGGTAGGTGGCCCCGTCGACGCCGATGTCGCCGATGACGGCCAGGATCAGGTCCTTCGCCATCAGGTACGGCGGCAGTTTCCCGGTGAACACGAACCGCATGGTCGGCGGCACCTTCAGCCACGTCTTGCCGGTGCCCAACACGAACCCGGCGTCGGTGTTGCCGATGCCGGTGGCGAACTGGCCGAACGCCCCCGCGGTGCACGTGTGGCTGTCGGTGCCGAGCAGCACCTCGCCGGGGCGGGTGTGCCCCTCTTCGGGCAGGGCGATGTGGCACACGCCCTTGTAGCGGTTGGTGCCCACGTCGTAGAAGTACGGCAGGTTCTGCTCGGCCGCGAACGCCCGCAGCACGTCCACGTTGCGGTTGGCCATGGCGTCTTTGGTGAAGATGTAGTGGTCGGGGATGACCACCACCTTCTCGCGGTCCCACACCTTGGCGTTCGCCCCGAAGTGCTTCTTGAAGATGCCGATGGTGCCCGGCCCGCACACGTCGTGCGTCATGAGCACGTCCACGTTCACCCACACGGTGCTGTCGGCGGC
>JANNQE010001385.1:0-8509 GCA_031441625.1 Planctomycetia bacterium | reverse complement strand
ACGTGAGTCCGCCGGTGTGTCAAAGCACCGGCGGAGTCACGTCGCGCCGTTCGCCACTACGGCCCGCCCGCCCGATACTCGTACACCGCCACTCGCCCTTTCACCGCCACCGGCTCTTCGCTCACCCGCACCAGCCCGTACCTCCCGCCGAACAGGTCCGCCTGCGCCAGCCGCCAGTCGCGCACCCACGCCTCGCCGTCGTCGCACACCGCCACGCGGTACGTCCGGTTCGTGTCGCTCCAGCGGTGCCGCATCGGCCCTGACCGCACACTCAGCCCCCACACGTCCGGCCTGCCCTGCTCGCGGCGGATCACGTTCGTGTGGAAGACCACCGGCCACGTGTGCAGGTATTCGCCCGCCACGCCGTCCACGTCGGCCGCGTCCACCTCTTCGCCGTACCGCCAACTCGCATCAGCCACGCATTGCCGCGGCACGTCCGGCCCCGGCCACCCGAACTGCACCACGCACGCGACGAACAGCAGTGCGAACGCGATCACCCCCGCCCACCGCCCCGGCCACCACCGCCCCCGCACGGGAGTCAGCCCGACGAGCAACACCGCCAGCGTCACGCCCGTGCCGATCGCCACCAGATACCGCGGGTGGTAGCTGTTGTTCTCCACCCAGAACCGCGTGCCGAGGAACGTGAACTCGCCCGCCGCCGCGAGCACCACCGGCACCGCCCGCAGAGCCATCGCCTTCACCGCCGCTCGGTCGTTCCGCCACCCCCACACCAGCCCGCCGCCCGCCACCACGCCGAACACGCCTGCCGCCGGCACGACGCCCGGTTCCTGAGACAGCACGCCGAGGAGCCAGCCCCACACCCACGGCCAACGGTCCATCGGCAGTTCGCGGGTGGGCGTCGCCTCGACGCTCGGGTCGGTCGCCGTCACGTACAGCATGAGGCCGAACACGGCCGCGGCGGACACGACCGAGCCGAGCAGAAACCACCGCACGGCCGGGTTGAACAGCGGGCGGAGCAGCACATGTCGCCACGTCGTGGCCGGCGTGGGTGTGGGCAGCCACCCGCGGTACAAGACGAACGGCACGAGGAACAGCAGGATGCCGAGGTAGACCCAGTGCGCCGCCAGCAGCAGGACGAATGCGACCGCCAACCGTCCGGCACGGATCCATCGCCCGCCGCCCTGTCGTTCGAGAATCAGGATCGCGCCGAGGGCGAGCGTCAACGCACCCGGGAAGTTGCACACCACCAGCCAGTTGTCGAGGATGACCGACTGGCCACGGTCGTCGCGGGAGATGCACGCCATGACGACCGCGCTGGCGACGGTGGCGATGGCCGGCCCGGCCCGGTGCGGGGTGATGACGCGGGCGAACAGCACCGGCAGACACAGACCGAGGTACGTCGTCGTGCCGGTCTGCAAGAGCAGCGTCAACATCGGGTCGCGGGACCACGTGAAGAGGAGCGGCCAGAGCATGCCGACGCGGTCTTGCTCCCAGAAGAACGGCCGCCACTCGAACAACGAGGCCAGGGAGTAGATGACCGAGTCGGGGTTCATCATCGCGTGGATGCGGCTGAAATCCAGCCACACGGCGACGACGACGTTCACCAGCAGGTAGGGCCAAATGCGGGCGGGCGGGTCGGGCGACATGCGATCAAGGTAGGTGCCGCCTGCCGGGCGGCACTCCCAAACAGTGCCGCCCGGCAGGCGGCACCTGCTTCACGTATACCGCTTGCCGACGTACTGCGGGTCGAAGAACACCTGGAGGTGGCGGTCGATTTGCAGCAGGCCGGCGGGGGTGGTCTCCACGCGGTCGCCGTTCACCGTCAGCCAGCCGTCACGCTGTAGCTTGTCGAACGCCGACGCGAACTCCGATGCGATCTCCGCTTTGAACTTGGCGCGGAAGTAGCCGGCGTCGAGCGTTCCCGTCTTCAGTTGCAGCACGATCTCGCGGATCAGGCGGTCACGTTCGGTCGTGGGGAACGCCCGGCCGAGCGGGATCTCACCTGCTTCCAGCTTGCCGATGTACGCCTCCCACGTGTCCACGTTCTGGATGTGAACGCCGTTCACGTGCCCGAAGCTGGCCACTCCCGTGCCGAACATGTCTGCCCCGCTCCACAATGCCTCGCGGTAGATGAATCGCGTCATGGCGGGGTCTTTCATCACCGTCGTGGCACTGGTGATCTCGTACCCGGCCTTCACGAACTCGTCGAACGCGTACTGCACCCACGCCCGCTTGGTCGGCCAATCGGCGATGCTGCCGGGCGGCGGCTCGTCGGCGTCGTGCATGGCCAGGCTCTTCGAGAACCGCGTGTTGTACGGCAACTCCATCTGATAAATCGTCACGCACTCGGGATCCAGCTTGACCGTCTTGGCGATGCAGTCCCGCCAGTTGTCCCAGTCTTCACCCACCATGCCGGCGATCAGGTCGATGTTAATCTGGTCGAACCCGACCTCGCGTGCCCACCCGTAGGCCCGGTACACCTCGTCTTCCAGGTGCGCGCGGCCGTTGTATTGCAGGATCTCCGGCTTGAAGTTCTCGACGCCCAGTGACAACCGCGTGACACCCGATTCCTTCAGCACTTCCAGCTTATGCTTCTGGAGAGTGCCCGGTTCGCATTCGAACGCCACCTCGCGGGCAGCATCCCACGGCATGATCTCTTTCAGCCGGGTCATGAGCGCCCGGAGTTGGTCGGCGCTCAGGTAGCTCGGCGTGCCGCCGCCGAAGTAGACGTAGTCGAGCGGACGCCCGCCGACGCACGGGGTCGCGGCCAGCAGTTCCACCTCTTTCAGCAGCGCCTCGGTGTAGGTGGCCACGTCCTTCGCGTTCTTGTCGGTGTACACGCGGAAGTAGCAGAACTTGCACCGCTTGCGGCAGAACGGGATGTGCAGATACAACCCGAGAGGAGTACCGGGAACGGGCGGGCGGTTGAGGGCGGCGACGGCGTCGGGCAGTAGGTCCGCTTTCCAAAAGGAGAACGGCGGATAGTTGGCAATGAAGTAGTTGCCGAGGCCCGTCTTCTCTTGCGCGTCGTCGAGCGGGCCGGGGTTTGCAGACATGCCGCCGCCTCCGAGGGTGGGCCAAAGCCTATGGTAAGGATACCAAGCCGCCCGCGAACCCTAACGCACGAACCACAGCCATGATCCCCGTCATGCTGGCCTGCTGCCTCGTCGCCGACCCCGCCCCGAAACTCGACCCGGCCCAGCCGTACACTGCGAAGGCGACCAACGCCGTCACGTACACGGTCGACTTCCGCGTCATCGTCACCGCACCTCAGAACACGAAGAAGCTGGCCGTGTGGGTGCCGGTGCCGCCGTCGGACATGGCCCAGCAGGTGAGCGAATCGAAGTGGGACACGTTCCCCACGAGCGTGAAGCCGACTTTCCACTCCGAGGCCGTGTTCGGCAACACGTTCGCGTACTTCGAGTTCGACAGCCCGCAAGGGGCACAAATACTCACGCACACGTTCACGGCGAAGGTGAGCGAACTGAACTGGGGCGTCGACGCGGCCGGAGTGAAGTCCGTGTCCGACTGGCCGAAGGCGTTCGACCCGTTCCGCCGAGGCGAACGGCTCATCAAGGTGGACGACACGTTCAAGAAGCTGGCCGACGAGATCGCCGCCGGCAAGACCGGCCCGGCCGAGCGCGTCGATGCCATCACCGGCTGGGTGCAACAGAACCTGACCTACGACCACTCGAACACGTCGCTCGTGGCCAGCAGCACGCACGCGCTCACCAAGAAGCGGGGCGACTGCAGCGACTACCACGGGCTGTGCTCGTCGCTCGGGCGGTCGCTCGGTGTGCCCACGCGGGTGACCTACGGCCTGCACCTGTTCCCGAAGAACCTGCCCTGCCACTGCAAGCTGGAAGCGTTCCTGCCGCCCTATGGGTGGGTGAGCTTCGACGTATCCGAAACGCAACGGCTGGTGAAGCGGATCGCCGACGCGAAGGATTTGACCGCGGACGAGAAGGTGAGGTTGACGAAAGCGGCCGACGAGCGGATGCGGCAGGGCTTCCGCGACAACACGTGGCTGCTCCTCACGAGCGGGACCGACTACGAGCTGGCACCGAAGGCGAGCGGGAAGGTGCCGCTCGTGGCGACGGTGTACGCCGAGGCGGACGGCAAGCCGTTCCCCATGCCCGACCCGGCCGACCCGACCAAGCGGGAGTTCTCGTGGATGACCGCGCACAAGTACACCGCCGACAAGCCGACGGTGTACCCGTTCAAGGAGTGGAAAACGCTGGTGAAGTGAGTCCGGGGTGGGTGCCGCTTGCCGGGCGGCACTTGGCGAGCGTGCCGCCCGGCAGGCGGCACCTACCCCGTTGACCGCCTACTTCTTCTTCGGGGTGGCCTCGACGATCACGCCGGCCGAGCGGCACGTCCAGTACACCGACGTTCCGAACGGGGCGACGGTCACGTCGATCGGGTCGGGGTCGCCCTCGTCGATCACCGTGACCGCCCCGCTACTCAGCTTGAGCATCGACACCTTGTTCTTGCCCCCGTTCGTGCCGCTCACCCCCGGCGTCGGCACTTCGGTGAAGTACAGGTTGCCGCGGTAGTCGGTGGCCAGGCCGGTGGGCTTGCTCAGGTCGCGGGCGATCACTTCCGTCTTCCCGCCGGACAGTTTCACGATCACCCCAGCCGAGGTGCAGGTCCAGTACACGTTGCCGAGCAGGTCCACCGCCACGTCGGACGGCTCCGGGTCGCCTTCGTCCAACAGGAACTCGCGGTCGACCCCTTCGAGGAAGGTGTACACCTTGTTCTTCCCGCCGTTCGCCCCGTTCACCCCCGGCGTCGGCACCTCGGTGAAGTACAGGGCCAGGCCGAGCGGGTACGCCGCCATGCCCGTCGGCTTGTTCAAGTCGTTCGTCACCAGCTTCGCGTCGCCTTTGCCGCCGTCCAGGCTGAGGATGACGCCGGCGCTCTTGCACGTCCAGTACACGTCCCCGCACAGGGTGACCGCCAGGTTGGTCGGCTCCGGCTCGCCGGTGGTCAGGTTTTTCACCTTGCCGTTGTTCGGGTTGAGCACGTTCACCGTGTTCTTCCCGCCGTTCGGCCCGCTCACGCCCGGCGTCGGCAGTTCGGTGAAGTACACTTTCCCGGACAGGGAGACGGCGACTCCGGTCGGCCGCTTCAGGTCGCGGGCGACCACTTTGATGGTGTACTCCTGGGCCGACCCGGACCCGACCACCGCCGCCAGCAGCACGGCGGCCGGCATGAAACGCACTCGACGCATGACAACTCTCCCGGATGAGCAGGGGGACGGCGGGCGATCACCCGCCGCCGGCCGCAGGTCGGCAACTCCGGCCCGCGACTCGGGCGGTTGGTCGGGGTGGGCGTCGCCGACTTACCCGGTCGGCGGAAAATTGGCGGAGAATGATTGATGGTGTAAGCTCGAGTGCCACCCGCCGACCAACAACTCTGGCCCACGTGTTTCGGAGTCGTGAATGAGTCCGCCGACCTCAGTACCCCGCACGCCCACGCACGCCGCCCCCCTCGACCCGGCCGGGTGGGTGGAACGGCACGGCGACTATCTGTTCCGGTATGCCGTCGGGCGGGTGCGACGGGGCGAAGCGGCCGAAGAGTTGGTGCAAGAAACGCTGCTCGCGGCGTGGCGGGGGCGGGCGGGGTTCCGCGGGCGGTCGTCGGAGCGGAGTTGGCTGACGGCGATCTTGAAGCGGAAGGTGATCGACTGGCTGCGGCAGGCGGTGCGCGACCGCCAGCGGGCGGAGGAGTCGGCCGACGAGTGGGCGGACAAACTGTTCACGGCGGGAGGCAGTTGGAAGTCCTGGCCGGGCGAATGGGCGAGCGACACTCCGGAAGCGGGTGTCGAGCGGGACGAATTCTGGGCGGCGGTGGCCGGGTGTACCCAGAAGCTGCCCGGCCGGTTGCGGGACGTGTTCGTGCTTTGGCACCTGGAAGAGCAGAGTGCGGACGACGTGTGTCGGGCGGCGGGGGTGAAGACGAACAACCTGTGGGTGATGCTGCACCGGGCGCGGCTCCGCATGTGGCGGTGCCTGTCGCGGGTGTGGTACGGGGTCGATCCGGACGAGCGGTCCGAAAGGCGGGAGGGGCCGTGATCACATGCCGACGTGCGGCCGAGTGGACCTCGCGGGAGGTGGACGAGCCGCTGACGGCCGGGCGGCGGTTCGCCCTCGGGCTGCACCGTTTCCTGTGCCCGAAGTGCCGCCGCTTCGCCACCCAACTGGCCGAAGTGGACTTGGCGGTGGGTGACACGATTCGAGCGGCCGAGATGGGGAGCACCCCGCTCACCGACGAGGCCCGCGAGCGGATGCGGCGGGCGCTCCGAGAGGAACAATCGGGCTGACGGGCGAAAAGTTGATCGCAATTCCGCCTTGCACGGCACGGCCGACCTGCTATTGCCGGCGCACACGCCCGCACGGATCGCGGGCACGGTCGGGGGGGTGCGGGATGCGCCGTGCGATGTTGCTTCTGCTCGCGGTCGGGACGACGGCCGGCGTCGGCTGCCAGTGGAATCAGGCGAAGAAGTTCGACATGACCAGCCCGAAGGTGGAGTCGTTCGACCCACCGCCGAACGAGGCGCGGTACAACAACCCGCCGGAAGACAAGTACCGCAAGCCGCCGATCACGAAGGACCTGGCGAGCAAGCCGGGGGCGATGGGCGGCGGGCCGGCCATGATGAACGGCGGTCCGGGCGGGCAGTAGTCAGGGTGGCCGGCTCTCGCCGAGAGCCGGGTCCGATGCCGCTCTCGGCGAGAGCGGCCCACCCTATGCGATCAGGTCCTTCACCACGCTCCCGTGCACGTCGGTCAGGCGGTAGTCGCGGCCCTGGAAGCGGAACGTCAGCTTGGTGTGCTCGATGCCGAGCAGGTGCAGCACCGTCGCCTGGAAGTCGTGCACGTGAACCGGGTTCTCGGTCACGCTGTAACCGATCTCGTCCGTCTCGCCGTAGATGAACCCCTTCTTCACCCCGCCGCCGGCCATCCACATGGTGTAGGCGTCGATGTGGTGGTCGCGGCCGAGGCTCTCCCGCGGCTCGCCCATCGGCGTGCGACCGAACTCTCCACCCCAGATCACCAGTGTGTCGTCGAGCAACCCCAGGCGTTTCAGGTCTTTGATGAGGGCGGCGCTCGGCTTGTCCACCTCCTTGCAGATCTCCGGCAGGTGCTTTTGCAGGTTCTCCGTCGGCCCGCCGTGGTGGTCCCAGTTGGTGTGATAGAGCTGGATAAACCGCACCCCGCGCTCGACCAGCCGGCGGGCGAGCAGGCAGTTGGACGCGAAACTCGGCTTGCCCACTTCGGCCCCGTACAGTGCCAGCGTCTTCTTGTCCTCTTTGCTCAGGTCCATCAGTTCCGGGGCGGCCGTCTGCATCTTGTAGGCGGTCTCGTAGGCGGCGATGCGGGTGAGGATTTCCGGGTCGCTCACGGTGGCGTTGCGGAGCGTGTTCAGTTCCTTCACCGCGTCGATGAACTCACCCTGCTGCTTGTCGCTCACCCCCGGCGGCGATTTCAAATCGAGGATCGGGTTCGCCCCTTTCAGGAACGGCACCCCCTGGTGTGAACTCGGCAAGAACCCGTTGCTCCACAGCGTCGCCCCGGCCCGTGGCCCACGCGGCCCGCTCTGCAACACCACGAACCCCGGCAGGTTGCTACTCTCCGACCCGATGCCGTAGCTCACCCAACTGCCCATGCTCGCCCGCCCGAACTGTGGGCTGCCGGTGTTCACGAAGCACTTGGCCGGCCCGTGGTTGAACACGTCGGTTTTCATGCCCCGCACCCAACACACGTCGTCCACGATGTCGCGGTGGTGCGGCAGCAGGTCGGACAGGTGCATCCCGCACTTGCCGTACTGCTCGAAAGTGTGCTTGGTGCCGAGCACCGTCGGCGTGCCCTTCAGGAAGGCGAACCGCTTGCCGTCGATGAACGACTTGGGGATCGGCTTGCCGCTCAGCTTGTTCAACTCCGGCTTGGGGGTGAACAGTTCGAGCTGACTCGGCCCGCCGGCCATGAACAGGAAGATGACCGCCTTCGCCTTCGGCGGGTGGTGGAAGTCTTTGAGCAGGCCTTTGGGCTTGGCCGCAGGCTTGTTGTCGGCGGCGTGCCCGTCACGGGCGAGCAGTGAGGCGAGTGCGGCCGACCCGACGCCGACGCCGCAGTCGGCGAAGAAGTGGCGGCGAGTGCGGGCGAGCAGCGGGGGGGTCATGTCGGGAGCGCCGGCGGAGAGGTAATCAGATGGTAGCAGATGCCACCGAGGACTCCCAGGGTTCACACCCTGGGTACCTGGGTAGTGGGTACCGAGTCCGGGAAAATCCCCTCCCCAACTGACCGACGGCCGCTATAGTTATATTTTGCACGCTCGGGGATCTGTCATGGCGAAGGGGAAAGAGGCCCGCGGCATCATCAAGCTGGTGAGCAGCGAGAGCACCCACTGCTACTTCACGCAGAAGAACCGCAACAACACGAAAGAGCGGATTCAGCTCAAGAAGTTCGACCCGATCCTGCGGAAGCGGGTGATGTACAAGGAAGCCGGCAAGCTGTAACGGGCAGCACTTGGTGAACCGGCGGGGGGG
>JANNQE010001384.1:0-2171 GCA_031441625.1 Planctomycetia bacterium | reverse complement strand
GACTCGCCAGCAGTCACAACTTTCTGGGGATGCTTCTTGCCGATCTGGGGAAACGGGTTGAGGCAGAGGAACAGCATCGCCAAGCGCTGGCCATCCGCGAGAAGCTGACCGCCGACCTTCCCACCGTGCCCGAATATCGTCGGGATCTGGCCAGCAGCCACCACAACCTGGGGCTTCTTCTACGCGACGAGCTCGGAAAGCGGACGGAGGCGGAGAAGCAGTGCCGCCAAGCGCTGGCCATCCGCGTGAAACTGACCGCTGACTTCCCCGCCGTGCCCGAATACCGGTGGGATCTGGCCAGCAACCACAACTTCCTGGGGATCCTGCTCCACGATCTAGACAAGCTGGCGGAGGCGAAGGACCAGTATCGCCAAGCCTTGGCCATTCTGGAGAAACTCGCCGCCGACTTCCCCACCGTGCCCCACTATCGCAAGGAACTGGCCAGGAGCCACAACAACCTGGGGGGTACGCTACAAAAGCTCGGTCAACAAGCGGAGGCTGTGGACCAGTATCGCCAAGCCATAGTCATCCAGGAGAAACTCGCCGTAGACTTCCCCGACGAACCCGAATATCAGCTCGACCTCGGGGCTAGTTTCTACAACCTCGGCAACCTGATACTCGTTGGCGGCAATCCGGCCGAGAGTTTGAAATGGTCCACCCGCGCCATCGCCTGCCTTCAAGCGGTTCACGAGAAACAGCCGCGCGATGTGACCACCAAACAAGCCTTGAGTTACTCCCACTGGAACCGTGCTCTAGCTCACGGGCGGCTCCAGAAGTTCGCCGCCGCAGTCAAGGATTGGGACCGGGCCATCGAACTCTGCCCGCCGGCTGAGCAACGGGGCCATCGCGCGAATCGGGCCACGTCGCGGCTGAACGCCGGCATGGTGGCAGAGGCAGTGGCCGAGGTCGCCGAGTTGACGAAGTCGCCGAACTGGGACGCCGTCCAGTGGTACGACTTTGCCTGCGTGTACTCCGTGGCCAGCGGCAAGATCGCGGACAAGAAGGCCGAGTACGCCGACCGGGCGATGGAGTTGCTGACGAAGACGGTCAAGGCGGGGTTCAAGGACGCCGCCCACATGAAGAAGGACACCGACCTCGACCCGCTTCGCGAGCGGGAGGACTTCAAGAAGCTGGTTGCGGAGTTGGAGAAGAAGTTCCCGCCGCCGCTACCGGTCGCCCCGCCGCCGCGGGAGAAGAAATGACCGGCGGAGGCATCCGGGGACGGAGGAACGATCCCACGGAGGCCGACTGGGTCGTGTGTCGCTGAGAGCCACGAGATGGCGGTGTTCCGGATCGCCTTGACCGAGGACGAGCAGCGGGCGGTGAACGCGGAACGGGACTCCCACCCGGAGGCCCATGTCCGCCGGAAGATGCTCGTCATGTGGCTTCTGGACTGCGGCCTGACGCGGGCGAAAGCCGCCGAGATCGCCGGGGTGAGCCGCCCGACCGTCCAGCGGTACGTCGCGGCCTTCCGCACCGGCGGACTGGACGGCCTGCGGCGGTGGGGCGTCCGGGGTCCGGTCAGTGACTTGGTGGCGCACACCGCCGCCATCCGCGAGGCCCTCACCACCCGACCCGTGCGGACGGCGTCCGAAGCGGCGGAGCAGATCGAGCACCTGACCGGGCTGAAGCGGCAACCAACCCAGATCCGCAAGTTCCTGAAAGCGGAACTGGGGTTCGGCTGGCGGCGCACCCGCGTGATCCCGTGCCCGCCCAAGACCGACCTGCCCACCCACATCCGGGAGCAGAAGCAGTTCCTGGAAACCCAACTGCAGCCCCGGCTCGACGAGGCCGTGGCCGGAGTGCGGCAGGTGTTCTTCGTGGACGCGGCCCACTTCGTGTTCGGGACGTTCCTGTACTGCCTGTGATCGCGGGCGAGGGTCTTCGTGAAGGCAGCGTCCGGGCGGCGGCTCAACGTCCTCGGATCGTGTCACGCGTTGACCGGGGAACTTGTCGCGATCACGAACACGACGGTGGTGAACACCGACACGATGTGCGACCTGCTCCGGGCGGTGGCAACTCGTGGGCTGGTCGGTCCGGTCACCCTGGTCTGGACAATGCCCGCTACCAGCGGAACAAGATCGTCGAGGGGTTGGCGAAGGAATTGGGGATCGAGTTGTTGTTCCTGCCGAGCGACTCGCCGAACCGGAACCTGATCGAGCGGCTGTGGC
>JANNQE010001383.1:0-2316 GCA_031441625.1 Planctomycetia bacterium | reverse complement strand
GGAACGATGGGTGGGAACGCCGCATGGGATCGGCTCCGTGCCGGTGCGAGGAGTACCAACCCCCATCCTCACACCCGAAGGTACGGCGGTCTATCCCCTCGCTCACTCACCGGTTACGGAGAAGTAAGTGCCATTCGTCGCCGGGACCGATTAAACCGCTGGGTCGTCCGGACCCAGTGCTCGTTGGGGAGTCGAGGTCGTCTACCCTCCGTCCACTCTCTGCGCTTCCCGATCAAGTCCGCCACCCGGTCCGACCGACACCGAACGGAGTGGAGTTCGAAGGGTGTGGCGGCACGCGCCGTGATTCACGACTGGACCGCTCGACGGGGTCCAGTCGAAGGACAGAACCCGCACAAATTCCCACTAGTATTACTCCGTTACGCGATCTTGCCGTCTCGTCGTTCTGCGACAAGATCAGCTCATGGATGCACGGAAGCTGACGAAGTTGCGGAGCGACTTGACCGCATTCCTCGACGAGGTGGCCGGCTCTCTCGGGCACCCGCGGCGGCGGCACTGGTGTGACGCCTACCTCCGCGGGGTTCTCCTCGATGGCCACCGCAAGAGCGTCGAGCCGATGGCCGCCCGGCTCCGGGCGATCGAGCAGGGGGACGCGGACTACGAGCAGGCGCTGCAGCAGTTCCTCAACCAGAGCCCGTGGGACGAGCAGCAGGTGCTCGACGGCCTGCACGCCTGGATCGGCGGGCGGTTCGGCACCGACGGGTTCCTGATCATCGACGACACCGGGTTCCCCAAGCCGGGCGAACGCTCCGCCGGGGTGGCCCGGCAGTACACCGGGACGCTCGGCAAGGTGGCCAGTTGCCAGGTGGCGGTGACCCTCCAGTTCGCCACGGCGTCGCAGGTCGTCGCCCTCGACGCCCGGCTGTACCTGCCGGAGGCGTGGGAGGACGATCGGGACCGCATGACGAGGGCCGGTGTCCCCGACGCGGTCGGGTCCCAGCCGAAGTGGCAGATGGCCCTGGCGATGGTCCGGCGGGCGGCGGCCAACGGGTTCGGCGGGGTCGTCCTGGCCGACCGCCTGTTCGGCACGGTGACCGCGTTCCGGGAGGGACTGGCGGCGGACGGCCGGACGTACTGCGTCGGCATCGACTCGACGCTCAAGGTGATCGCCGCGGACGCCGACCTCGGGCCGATCCCCCCGTCGTCGGGCCGCGGCCGGCCGCCGACCCGGCCGGTGAGCGTGCGGGCGGGTGCGACCTCCCCGAGCGTGAAGGAGTGGGCACTCGATCGCGCGGGTGCGGTCCGTGCGGTGACCTGGCGGGAGGGGTCGAAGGGGAAGATGGCCGGCCGGTTCGCCGCCTGGCGGGTGCGGCCGGCCCACAAGCTGTCGGCCGGGAAGGTGCCGCTCGCCGCCTGCCGGCTGTTGGTCGAGTGGCCGGCGGACGCCGCCCAGCCGGCGAAGTACTTCTTCAGCAACTTACCGGCGGGGACGAGCCTGAAGCGGCTGGTGGCGACGGCCAAGAGCCGCTGGTGGGTGGAACACAGCGACCGCGAGCTGAAGGACGAGTTGGGCCTGGACCACTTCGACGGGCGGTCGTGGCGGGGGTGGAACCACCACGTCGTGCTCGTGCTGACGGCGTACGCCTTCCTCCAGGACGTGCGGCGTCGCCGCCCCCAAAAAGTGGCGGCCGGCTGACCCTCCCGAGACTGCGGGAGGAACTCCAGCCGCTGTTGGCCTGCTGGTGCGCCCGCTGCCCGGTGTGCGGGCAAGCCGTTCCCGAACTCGTCAAAGGCAAGCCGCCATAGCTAACGGAGTAATATTAGACCGCTCCCGCTCCCGGGTGCTGAATCGTACTAAGCGTCTCCCGCGGCAGTGCGCGGGAGACGCGACCGCCTCAAACGGTTGAGCGCCAGGCTGTAGCCCCCTTCAATATGTCCTCGAAGACAGGCAGTGGGTTGTGTCGCGGCTTGCGGCCGAGCGCGGGAAGTGCGACCAAACCCTGCGTCGTGTTGTAGGTACGACCCTCGGGCGAAGCGGGGTCAACGGTGCCCGCGACGTTGAAGAAGTCGCCGTTCGGCTTCTGCCGCGAGAGCAGGAACTCGGCCGTCTTCTCGTCGTGTGGCAGCTTTCAGCCGAACGTCTTGGACACGGTGACGGCATACGTCACGGCCCCGAGATCGCTGTACGCCGCGTCGGACATCCCGCGATAATCGGGGTCGATCCCCGGCTGAAACGAGCCATCGGGGCGAGCCGTCTTGCGGTAGAACTCCTTCAGGCCGCGAAGCACCTCGTCGGCTTTCGGCAGTGGGTTCGCGTCGATCGGAATGGCGACGCGGAACCCGAGATTGCTATGGCAG
>JANNQE010001382.1:0-8199 GCA_031441625.1 Planctomycetia bacterium | reverse complement strand
GGTTCACCGCATCGGCGGCCGCAGTTAGCGGTTCGGGATCTCGATCTTGCACCAGCCGAGTTCGACGTGGGTCGAGTTGGAGCGGTCGTTCGTGAAGTACTTGGGGTGCAGGGAGTAGATGACGAACCGGCCGTCCTTCTGGTCTTCCACCAGCCCGGCCGCCTTGAGCACACCCAGGTGATGGGACACGTTGACGATCTCCACGTCCAGCAGGGTGGCCAGTTGGGTGACGTTCTTCTTCCCGGTCCGCAGGCAGTCGATGATGCGGATGCGGTTCGGTTCGGCAATCGCCTGGAGCTTGCGGGCGCACTCGAGTGCGGCTTGCGGTTCGGTCATGGGTCGGGAACCTTGTCGGCTGGCCCGTCCGCCCGCCTCGCCAGAGCGGTACGCGGGGGAGCCAGAGGTGAGGGGTACACACGCCGCGAGCGGTGGGCGAAGCTCGCATTTCGCGGCGATGAACCACTATTACCGCCGACCTCCGACCCGACAAGGTGTTAGTGAACGTGTATCCGTATTCTTTTGCGGTCGATACGGGATTTCCGACACCTCCGACACCAAACTCCGACGGAAGTGCAGTCAGGAGGGCGAAATCCGACGGCACCCGACCGCCCCGCACGGCGGGCCGATTCCGCACGCCCCTGCTCCGGTTGGTAAGTCCGCACTAACCGGCACTTTCGCCGGAACTGCGAACCGCCGGGCGGTGTCGCTGCTGCCGCACGCCGGGCAGTCGGCGACCACCGTGGCCGTCGCGCGAGCAACCAGTTGCTCGAACTCGGCGTCACACTGCTGGCATACGAACGGGTACAGAGGCATCGGTCGTCTCCCCACGATGGCGGTCACAACTCCGGGCCGATCTCTTTCGCCTTCTTCATCTCCACCTTCCCGCCGACGTTGACGGCGTACTCGAAGTTCGTCTTCAGCGTGCAGGCGGCACCCACCTGCCCTTTCGGGCTGAGTGCCAGGAACGCGCAATTCGCCGGGTGGACCCCCCGCCGCACGGCCGCCGCGTTCACCCGCTTGGCGGCCAGTTCGCACGCCTCCTGTGGAGTCTTCCCCGCCCGCATCTGCTCGACCACGAACAGGCTGCCGCCGATGCGGATGATCTCCTCACCCACCCCCGTCGCGCCCGCGGCCCCGGCCAGGTCGTCCACATAAAGCCCGGCCCCGATGATGGGGGAGTCCCCGACACGCCCCGGCAGCTTGTACGCCAGACCGCTGGTGGTACACACCCCGCCGAGGTTGCCGTTCGTGTCCAAACCCAGCACCGTCACGGTGTCGTGGTTCCACTCGGCGATGGGCACGTTGAAGTCTTCCGGCTTCTTCGGCTCCTCCGGCTTGTCGTCCTTCTTCTTGTTCGCCGGGTGCTTGTCGAACCAGTCGCGGATGCTTTCGAGCGTGTGCGGCATCTCCAGCTTGAACCCCTCTTGCAGGGCGAACCACTTGGCCCCCTCGCCGACGAGCAGGATGTGCGGCGTCTTCTCCATCACCCGCCGGGCGACGGCCGAGGCGTTGCGGATGAGTTCCAGTCCGGCCACCGCCCCGCAGTTGAGCGTCTTGCCGTCCATCACGCACGAGTCGAGCGTCAGCCGGCCGATGCGATCCGGCAGGCTGCCGAACCCGACCGACCGCACGGCCGGGTCGTCCTCGACCGCTTTCGCGCCGGCGATCACGCAGTCGAGCGCGGGCTTGCCGGCGGCCAGTTCCTTGCCGGCCACTTCGACGGCCGTCTTCCCGAACGGCCAGGTGGCGATGACGACCGGTAAGGCCATGGGCGAACACTCCGTGGGGTGGGGTTCGGGTATTGTGACGGACCCATGGGGAAAAGCAACTCGTCACTTCCGTTCCGGTCGCCGCTTGCAAGACGCTTGCCACCACAGGAGACTTGATTACAGTCAATTACACCAGTCCGTCCAGTGAGATGCCCATGGCACGGCGTTCCCGATACAACGACGACGATGACGATGACGACGACCGCCCCCGCCGGAAGCGCCGTCGGGACGATGACCGTCCGATCCGGAGGCGTACGGCCCGGCGGAAGTCGCAAGGCAGCTCTCTGCCCTGGGTGTTGGGCATCCTCGGCGGGGTCTTGCTGTTCTGTGGAGGTGGCGGGGCCCTCGTCTACGTCATGGCCATCGCCCCGAAGCTGGACGTCGCACAACGGGCCGCTCGGGACAACAAGGCGGCGGAGGTGGACGCCAAGGTGTCACAGACGAAGCTGAACCAGTTGCGGGCCGGCATGACGAAGGCGGAGGTCGAGGCGGTGCTGGGTCCGGGCCGGCCGGCGGAGCATGCTGATGTGTTCTTCGCAACGGGGGCGTTCGACAATCAGCGCGAGATTGAGCTCCGCTGGCAGCCGGCACGCGAGCAGGGCCGGGTTCACGTCTGGGATGAATACACCGACCGCATCCTCGTGGCGTTCTCGAAGGACCCGAACGCCGGCGGAACGGCAGTGGGCATCTTGGGGTCGATTGACAGGACGCGGACCTACAGCGAGTCGGTACCGCTGCCCGGCCCTCCTGGCCGACGCTGAACCCACCACTTCGCCATCTCGTTTGAAACCGCCGCCCAGGTTGCGGAGTAATCTGGACAACCTCCCGGCGGGACCAGCCATGCGTTTCCCCCTGTCGTGCCTCGTCGTCGCCGTCGCGTGTGCGGTGGCGTCCGCCGCCACCCCCGACCCGCTCGCGTTCGTGCCCAAAGACGCCACCCTCGTACTGAAGGTAGAGAAGCCGCGGGCGCTCGTCGAGGCGGTCATTGCACTCGACGCCTACAAGGGGTACGAGATCCTGCCGGCGGTGAAGGCGGCGCTCGAATCGACCACCGCCACGCGGTTCTTCCAGTTACTGAAAGTGGCCGAGACGAAGCTCGGGCAGAAGTGGCCGGACATGCTCGACAGCCTGGCCGGGGGTGGCATCGCCATCGGCACCACGGGGGCGGGCGACAACGCTCCGTTCGTGCTGGTGGCCCAGGGCACCGACGAGAAGAAGGCGACCGAGGCATTCAAGCTGGTCGTCGAACTGCTCACCGCCGAACTCGCCCGCCAGTCGCCTGCCGACGCACCCGTCAAACCCGAAGTGGGCGTGGTGAAGGGGGCCGACGCGATGAAACTGGGCGACGGCTTCTTCGTACTGCGGCACAAGGCCACGCTGATCCTGAGCAACAAGAAGGAAGGGGCCGAGAAGGCGCTCGCATTGGCCGCGGGCGACAAGGGGGCCGAGGGCATCCTGACCAACGCGAACGTGCCGGCCGCGAAGAAGTTGCTCGGCGGCGACCCGCTCGCGTGGCTGTGGGTGGACCTGAAGAAGGTGAAAGAAGACAAGGGGTTCAACGACTTCCTCGAAACCGCCCGCACGCAGCCGTTCATCCTGTTCGTCCTCGGCAGCACCGCCGACGCCGTCCGCCGGGCCGACTACATTGCCGCCGGCCTGTTCCAGACTCCCGCCGGGTTCAAGCTGAGCGTGCAACTGCCGGCCAAGCGGGCCGACCTGCCGCCGGTGATGGCCCTGCACGCCCCGCTGAAGGGCGAGACGCACGGCAGCCTGCCGCTCCTCGAACCGCCCGGCGTGCTGGCGTCGCACAGCATGTACCTGGACATCGCGTCGTTCTGGAAGCAGCGGAAGACGGTGCTGGGCGAGCAGGAATTGAAAGACCTGGAGAAGGCCGAGAAGGACATCTCGAAGCTGCTGCCCGGTACCACGCTGGGCGAACTGATCGAGACGAGCGGCCCGCACCACCGCCTCGTGCTGGTGGAGCGCGGCGCGAACCAGTACAAGACGGTGCCCGACTTCCCGTTGCCCGAAATGGCGCTCGTGAGCAGCATGAGGGACGCCAAGTTCGGCAAGAACATGCTCACCACGGTCCGCGCCGCCGCCCTCCTCGTCGGCCTGCAAGTGGGCGGGCTGACGCTGAAGGAGGAGAAGCACGACGGCATCGACATCCTCACCTACCGCTTCCCCGAAGGGAAGCCGCTCGACGCCGACCCGACGAACATCCGCTACAACTTCGTGCCGTCGTTCGCGGTGGTGGGCGAATACTTCGTCGTGGCCTCGTCGCCGAAGCTGCTCAAAGACCTGATCCCGGAGGTGAAGAAGCCGATCGACCCGAAGGCCTGTTCGCCGGCCGTATGGCGTGCGAAGGGGTACGGCACCGGGGCGGCGCAGGCCCTCCGGGCACGCCCGGACGCCAGCATCACCGACACCGTGCTGGCCCAGGGCGTGGGTCTGGACGAAGCGAAGAAGCAGCTCGAACGCTACGCCGAGTGGGTGGGCAAACTCGGCACCGTCGGCGTGACGGTGGACCACGGCGTGACGGCGTTCAAGGTCGAAGTGGACTGGAAGCTGCATTAACTCCCCTCTCCCCAAGCGGAGAGGGGAGCCGGAGATACCATGAACCCCTGGGCCGAGTACACCCCCACCGACGCCAACCCGTGGGACCTGAAGAAGGCCGGGCACCTGTTCCGCCGGGCGGCGTTCGGGGCCACGCACGCCGAGCTTCAACAGGCCGTGAAGGACGGCCCGAAGGCAGCCATTGATCGCTTGCTGAAGGGCGGCACGCCGAGCGCCGACTTCGACAAGACCTCGGAGTACATGGCGAGCGAGCGGAGCCTGCCGGCGGGGAGCGACAACACTCGGCTGGCGTCGTGGTGGCTGTGGCGGGTGCTGAACACCGCCCACCCGCTGCACGAGAAGATGTGCGTCTTCTGGCACAACCACTTCGCCACCAGCAACGGGAAAGTGCAGAACGCCCGCTTCATGCTCGGCCAGTACCGGCTGATCGCCCGGCACGCCCTCGGCGACTTCCGCGAACTGCTGCAAGAAATGTCGTTCGACCCGGCCATGCTCGTGTGGCTCGACGCGAAGGAGAGCAAGAAGGGCAAGCCGAACGAGAACTACGCCCGCGAACTGATGGAGTTGTTCTCGCTCGGCATCGGCCACTACACCGAGGCCGATATCCGCGAGGCGGCGCGGGCGTTCACCGGGTACGACGTGGCCGCGGGCAAGATGAAGTTCGACCCGAAGCAGCACGACGCTGGCGAGAAGACGGTGTTCGGCAAGAAGGGGGATTACAAGGGCGACGACATCGTGAAGTTGTGCCTCGACAAGCCGGCGTGCCCGACGTTTATCGTCACCAAACTGTACCGCTACCTCGTGAGTGAAACCGTCGAGCCGACCGCCGAACTCATCACCCCGCTCGCCGTGGAGTACCGCAAGAGCGGGTTCGACACCGCCAAACTGGTCGAGACCATCCTGCGCTCCGAGCAGTTCTTCACCGCCGCCAGCTACCGCCAGAGGGTGAAACCGCCGGTCGAGTTCGCCGTCGGCATCATCAAGGGGCTGGAAGGCACCACCGGCCCGCAACCTCTGGCCGGCGAACTCGACCGCCTCGGGCAAGCCCTCTTCGCCCCGCCGAGCGTGAAGGGGTGGGACGGCGGCCCGACGTGGCTGAACGCCCAAACGCTGCTGTTCCGGCAGAACCTGGCGCTGACGCTCACCAGCGGCGACGGGCTGGGAAGGCGGTGCGACCCGGCCGAGGTTCTCGCCAAGCACGGCATCACGAAGGACGAACAGGCGGTCGAGTTCCTGCTCGGCGTGTTCCTCCAGCACGACGTGCCGGCGACCGCGAAGGAGAAGTTGCTCGCCCACCTGGCCGACTCCGCGAAGGTGAAGCACCCGTCGTTCTGGACGAGCGACGACATCACCCGCCACCGCGTGCGGACGGTCGCCCATCTTGTCCTCACCCTGCCCGAGTTTCAACTCGCCTGACCGCCGTTACAGTCACGATTGCCGCCGCGGGGTGACTGTCGGAAGATGAGTATCGACCCCCGAGGCTTTCCCATGCCCATCAGCGTTTCGTGCCCGAGTTGCTCGGCCAGTTTCAAGGTGAAGGACGAGTACGCCGGCAAGCGGGCCAAGTGCCCCAAGTGCGGCGACCCGATCTCCATCCCGGCGGTGGTGGACACCGTCCTCATGCCTCCGCCTGTGAAAGCTGCGGCCCCGGTCGCCGCCCGGCCGGTGGTGGCGAGCAAACCGAAGCCGACCCCGGTGCCGGTGGACGACGAGGCCGAGGACGCCCCTACCACCGCCCGCCGCCGCCGGGACGACGACGAGCAGGACGAACCGCCGGTGACCGCGAAGCGCAAGCGAGGGGCCGACGACGACGCGGACGAGCCTGTTAGCCCGAAGCGCAAGCGAGGGGCCAGCGACGACGATGAAACGCCGAAGGGCAAGCGCCGCCGACGAGACGATGACGACGAGCCGAAGAAGAAGAGCGCACTACCTCTCATCCTGGGCATCGTCGGCGGGGTGCTGCTGCTGTGCGGCGGCGGGTGCGCCGGGGTGTGGTTCGGGGTGATCGTTCCGGCCGCAGAGAAGGCGAAGAACGACCTGAACGCGATGGCGTCGGACATGAGGAACCGCCCCTCTGAGCCGGAGGACGGAGACGGGCTGAGCAAACAGACCATCAACAAGTTGCGAGTCGGGATGAGCCAACGAGAAGTGGATGCTGTGTTCGGCCAGCCTGGGAAAGCGGCCAAACGGTTCGACACGGACGAGGTGACGGCCGCGCTGCCCGGCGGGCCGGGGAACGTGGTCGAACGGTGGCACACGGCCACGATGGAGGGGCGGGTGTTCGTCTGGGCGAAGGGCTCGGACAAGGTGCTGGTGGGGTACAACACCCAACCCGGTGCCCGCGGCGGGACGGTGAGCGGGGTGATCGCACTACTCGACGGCGAGGCCAGTGAACTGATTCCGCTGCCCGGCGGCTGAAACCCGTCCCCGCCGCTCCGGGTACACTCGGCAACCTGCCCGCGTGTGCCCGGAGCCACCCCCATGACCGACCGCCGCGACTTCCTCCGCACGTCCGCCCTGCTCGGCTTCGGGGCGTCCGTGCCCACCTTCCTCGGCAACACGGCACTCGCCGCCCCCACGTCCGACAAGCCCGGCGCGAAAGACACCATCCTGGTGGTGGTGCAACTGACCGGCGGGAACGACGGGCTGAACACCGTCATCCCGTTCGCCGACGCCGAGTACGCCAAGCTGCGGCCGAACATCGCCATCAAGAAAGACGACGTGAAGAAGCTGACCGACTCGCTGGGGTTGCACCCGAGCATGGGCGAGTTCGCCAAGCTGCACGACGACAAGGCGCTGTGCGTGGTGCAAGGCGTCGGCTACCCGAACCCGGACCAGTCGCACTTCCGCAGCATGGACATCTGGCACGCCGCCAGCACCGAGAAGAGTCTCACCGAGGGCTGGCTGGGCAAGGCGTTCTTGCAGAAGGCGGTGCCGGGCTTCCACCTGGCCGACAGCACGAAGGAGTCCGCCCCGCTCGCCCTCACCGGCGCACCCGCCCGCATCCCGAGTATCACCAGCCTGGAAGACTTCCAACTGAAGACCAGTGGCGGTGACCCGGCCGAACAGGCGAAGCAGAAGCGGCTGATCGAGAGCGTGAGCGGCGGGAGCGACGGGAAGGCCGACCTGCTCGACTTCGTCCGTCGCACCGCGACGACCACCTACGCCAGCACCGAGAAGCTGGCGAGCATCGGCAAGAACTACACGCCGAAGGTGACGTACCCGACGACGCCACTGGCGAACCGGCTGAAGCTGGCGGCGCAGCTCATCGATGCCGGCGTCGGCGCGCGTCTGTTCTACGTCAGCCTGGACGGGTTCGACACGCACGCCGGGCAGGGCGGGGCGACTGGCGGGCACGCCAACCTGCTCGGCACGGTGAGCGACGCCATCGCCGCGTTCTACCGCGACGTGGCCGCCCGCGGGCACGGCGAGCGGGTGTGCGTGATGACGTTCAGCGAGTTCGGCCGGCGGGCGAAGGAGAACGGCAGCAAGGGCACCGACCACGGCAGCGGGGCACCCCTCTTCCTGGTCGGCGGGCGTGTGAACGCCGGCGTGCTGGGCGATCACCCCAGCCTGACCAAGCTGGAAGACGGGAACCTGAAACACCACACCGACTTCCGCACCGTGTACGCCGCCGTGCTGAACGAGTGGCTGGGCGTGGACGCGACGAAAGTGCTGGGCAAGGGGTTCGCCCCGGCGAAGGTGTTCCGCGCCTGATGCATCTTCGCCGCGGCCAACCGGGGCGGGGCGGCCCCCCCCCCGGGGGGGGCGCGGAGAATGACATCAGATAATTGGGCGCCACGGTGCGCCGGGGGGCGGGGTGGCCGGCCGCAGGGTGGGGAAATTTACCCCC
>JANNQE010001381.1:0-10909 GCA_031441625.1 Planctomycetia bacterium | reverse complement strand
CCGGCTCTCGCCGAGAGCCGGTTCCGATGTCGCTCTCGGCGAGAGCGACCCACCCTAATTCCGATGTCGCTCTCGGCGAGAGCGACCCACCCTAATTCCGATGTCGCTCTCGGCGAGAGCGACCCACCCTAACCGTTACTTCCCCATGCCGCTCCGCACGGCGACGGCATCCAGTTCGCGGTCGTCGCTGTCCCGCAGGTTGCCCCAGCTCATGTGGGCGTGCGACTCCAGCCAGTTGCCGCCGCGTTCCGCCTCACCCTGGCACTTCACGCACATGACGCTGTACGGCACGGCGTTCAGCCGGCCGACGGGGATCTTCTTCTCGCACACGTCACACACGCCGTACCGCCCCTGCTTCAGCCGCAACAGGGCGAGTTCGGTCTGGGCCAGTTCCTGCGACTCCAGTTGCGCCAACTGCGAGGCCATCTCCTCGCCGCTGGCGACGAACGACACGTCGGCCACGTCGCCGGAGGTGCGGGCGTTGCCGAGTTCGTCGAGCTGCATCCCCAGCCGCTTGCGGAGTTCGCTCCGCCGACCGAGGAGCGTTTTGGTGATCTTCAACAGGGCGTCTGTGCGGGCCATATGGCACCTCGGGAGGTCGTCTCTCCCTGATTCGTTGGTCCGGGCCGGAGATTGGACGGCGGCAAATGGGGTGCCGAACCTGAACCAATCCGTTGCCGAAGTATAGTCACCGAATTTGTGACGAACAAAACTCGGCGGGTGTGGGGAGTGAACGCGGGGCGGACTGGGCGAAATCCTCACCCCTTCCGACGCCGCTCCCCGCAGAGTGTTACCCGAATTCGCCGGCGGTGTTACAACACCCGGTGGTTGAGTGTGTTCGGCAATTTGGCAAAGAGTGGGGAAGTGAGTCAATCTGTGCCGGTTGACAAGGAAATCCGCCCGCACAACCGGGGTGAACCGCTCAACCGGGGAAAATTACTCTGTGTCACCAAGTGTCCGGCCGGGGTCATTCACAAGCGGAACGGGTGTGCGAACGTCGCTGAACACGCCCACGATCCGCCGGGTGAGTTCGGCCCGCACGGATGACAGAGTGGCAGGCGAACAGTCTGGCAGCACGACGCACCCGCCGGCCCGCCGCTCGTGCCCGCCGGCGTTGCCGAGCGTGCCGACCGCCTGCGCCAGCATCTCCCCGGCCTTCGCGTTCGCCCGTGCCGCCCGCGCCGACAGCACCACCTTGCTGCCGATCACCCCGCCGCACACGGCCCAATCGACTTCCTCGTAGCGGATCAGGAAATCGACCACCTCGGCCGCTTGCTCGGGTTGGCCGAGCGGATCGACCCACGCGAACGCCAGTTTGCCGTACACGCGGGCGGAGCGGAGCGCCTGGGCGAGCACGTCGAAGTGCGTGCGGGGCAGGCGGGCGTAGCGGATCTGGGCGAGCAAGTCCTTGTCGGCGAGCGGGTACAGTTTGGCGATGGCGTCGTCGTCTTCGGCGGCCCCTTCGCGCGGGAAGCCGCTGAGTTCGGTTTCGATGCCGTACAGTAGCGCGGTGGCGAGCGGTTGCGGGATGTGGACCCGCTGTTCGAGCAGGTAATTCGTGACGATGGTACAGGTGGCCCCGAGTTCCGGCCGCACGTCCGTGTAGGTCACGTCGGTCAGGTCGCCGGGCGTCACGTGGTGGTCGATGACCGCCGTCACCGGCCCGTTCACCGAGTGCCGCCCGGTGCCCGGCTGACTGTCCACCATCACCACCGCGTCGCCGGGCAACCGCTTCACGCTCGCCACAGGCAGCAAATCCAGGTTGAGCAGATCGACCATCGCCCGGTTCTCGGCGCGAAAGATGCCGCCGTCTTGCGTCAAGATGGTGGGCTTGCGGAACCGCTCGCGGACGAGGTGCGCCAGCCCCCACATGCTGCCGAGGCTGTCGGGATCGGGCTGGACATGCGAGACGAACACCACACGGGTGGCGGCGGACAATCCGGCCAGGAAGCGGTCGGAGTGGCGGCCCTTTCCGCGGGCGGCCAGGTGGGTGTGGGGTGTGAAGCCGGCGCTCGGGTGCGCCATTGTGGTTCCTGCTACCAGACTCCCGCCGTCGTGGCGGGTGAGTGGGAGTGAAGCACTCCCTCGCCCTCTCCTGGGGCGGGTCATTTGTACCCGAATGCGGTGTCGGGGGAAAGCGAAGGTGGACCGCGGCGGGTGCGAAATCGGCGCAAGTGCCGTGTGGAGCGACACTTCCCGGCGGGAAAAAAGTGAGGGGTTGGGGGCGGAAAGGTGAAGTAGTGTGGCGAGCGTCGCGCCGTTCGCCACACTACTTCACCGCACGTCGACGATGAACGCCACTTCCGGTTGGCCGGGCAGGTCGGTCTTCAGCCGCATCTCTTTTTTCAGCGGCACGGCCCCTTTCTTCGCCTCGTACTTCACCGTGACGACGTGGTGGTCGTTGCTCACCGGGAAGATGTCCACGCTCAGCCCGTCGCCCACGTCGGCCGGGGCGGTCAGCTTGCACTTGGCGTCCGTCAGGATCATCAGCTTGCTCACCCCCACCGCGCCCGGCGGGAGCTTGGCCAACTCGAACACCGCCACCCCCTCGCCGGCCACCCGCACGGGCGGTTGCACCCGCCCGCCGATGGCCACCGTCACCGTCGGCGTGTTCGGGTCGTTCGTCTTCAGCACCACCGAGTCCGACAGCGGGCCGGCCGGGGCGGTGTCCTTCAGCCCGACCGTGACGCGGTACTCGGTGCCGAGGAACCCGCGGGCCGTCTCCTTCACGTCCACGGTGTACGACGCGCCGGGGGTGTTCATCGGCTCCGCCTTCCAGTCCTTCATCGCGCCGGTGTACTTCAGCGTGACCGCCTTCTCGGTGCCCTTGCCCTGCGAGATGATGCCGAAGTCGATCATGCCGGGGGCGGTGATGCTCACGTCGTCGCGGCTGACGGCCGAGAACCGCAGCTCGGCCGTGGACACGTAGCTCGGCCCGACCGTCACGAGCATCTTCTTGGTCGCCGCACCCTTGAACTGCGCCGCGTTCATGGTCACGGTGAACTCGGTCGTCTCGTTCGGCTGGAGCACCCGGTTCGGCGGGTAGGCTTTCAGGCAGCCGCACTCCAGCCGCACGTCCACCACTTGCATGGGCACGTCGTAGATGTTGGTGAAGGTGAACGTGTGCGAGCTGACGGTGCCGGCGGGGACGGTGCCGAAGTCGTGGGCGACGAACGGCGGGGCCTCCTGGCCGGGGTTCTTCAGGATGTCGGGGTTGAACAGCTTGTTCGCCCACGCCGTCTTGGGCGGGGTCTTGATGGCGGGTTGTGCGACGGCGACCGGGGAGAGGAGGCACAGCACGAGGAGCGCGAACCGGGTCATGCCTCACGGCCTCCGGGGAAGGACCGCTCCAGTGTAGCGGGCCGGCCGACCGAGGGGAACCGATTTGGCGAACCGCGGCGCGGAAAGCCCTCTCCGCTCACCGGTTCAACGGTTCCAGTCCGGTGCGGCGGAGGAGCGACTTCACCTCCTGAATCCGGTTGCGGATGACCGCCTCCTCGTCGGTCTCCTCGCGGTTCAGCTTGGAATCGACCTCGGTCAGGTGGTCGTGGTAGGTCACGTCGATGGTCACGGTCGCCACGCTGCCGCCGGTGCTGGTGATGGCGAACGTGGTGGTCTCGACCTCCGTCCGGTCTTCGCGGAGGAACCAGTTCAGGATGTTGTACACCGGGATGAGCGGGCCGAACCGGGTGAGGAACGGGCTGAGGTTGATGAGCAGCGGCCCCCACAGGCGGTGGCGGGCCAGGCGGGCGACCAGCCCGGTGGCCACCACCTGGCTGGCCGAGTGGGTGTCCACGTTGGCGATGTCCTGGTACTGGAGTTCGCACACCGTGCGGAGATAAACCATGCCGGTGGTGTGATCGATGGCCAGGGTGGCGACGACCACGTGGTAGCCGGCCGCGCCGATGGCGAACACGTTCGAGCAGGCGTAGCGGAACTCGCCGTCGTTCCCGTACACCCAGCGGTACGGCGCCTCCTTCTCCCCCTTCCGCCGCGCGGTCGGGGCGGCGAAGCAGATCGGCTCCGACCACCCCGGCAGGGCCTGGGCGGACTGACCACCGGCTGTCTGCGCCAGACGTTCTTTCACCGCCTGCGCCGCCGCCGCCTCCAGTTGGTCGCGGTCGTCCTCGATCAGCCGGTCGGCTTCGCCGTCGTCGAAGGTGAGCGTCTTGGCGAGGAAGAGGAGGCCGGCGCCGACCGCCCCGAGCAGCACCAGGGGAACCACACAGCAGCCGAGCCACCCGCCGATGTCATTCAACAGTGCCGGAATCGAACACGGCACGAGCAGGACGGCGACCGCGAAGATCAGGTACGGCAGCACGCCCGGCGGGGAGAAGTAGTTCCGCATCCGCCGGCGGGTGAGGCGGGTGCGGTCGAGAGTGATCGCCTCCTTTTCAGACGGCGGTCGGGTCGGTTCGGCCGGCCACTGCGATTCGGCGCGAGCGGGCGGTGTGGACCGGGTGGAGTTGACGGGCGGCAAGTACGCGGGAGCGGGTGGCGGGAGGGGCGGGGGCGGGGTGTGCGGGAACAGCATGGCCTGCCCGCACTGCGAGCAGGCGAGAGTCATGCCGGCGAACTGCCGGTCCCACAGGTGGGCGGTGGCACACGCCGGGCAATGGACGGTGGCATTGTTCGCCGGTGGGGGAGCGGGCGGCGGCAGCGGCGGCCACCCGTTCTCGCCCACCGGCGGGAGCGGCGACCACTCGCCAATGGGCGGCGGCAGCGGCGGCAGGACCGGGGGTGCTTCACCCGACCCTGTGTCCGGAACGGCAGGCACCGAGTACTTGTTCTTGCACTGTTTGCACACGCCGGTCTTCCCGGCGTTCTGGGCCAACCACTGGTACTGCTTTTGGCAGTGCGGGCAGCGGAACCGTAGCACGGGCGAACTCATCGGCGTCCTCAACCGTGGAGCAGGGAGCGGAGTGTGACGACGGCGTCCGCGGTCATGCCCTTGCGGGCGGCGGCGGCCCGGCAGTCGGCGGCGGTGCCGAGCGGGGAGGCGAGCCGGCGCCGGCGGTAGTAGTGGTCGTCCATCTCGGCGGCGAACAGGTCGGGCCAGCCGCATGAGGGGGCCAGTTGGCGGAGGAGGGTGACACGCCGCTCGAAGTGGCCGGCCTGTTCGAGCATCAGGCCGGCCCACCCGAGCAGCCGCGCCTCGGCCACCATCCGGTAGTGGAAGGTGGAGTAATCTGAATTCGACTGACTATTAACGCCTTTTCATGCACTCTGCACCATTCACCGTTCCCAAACCCTAGAATGATGCATCCGAGGGCTTTGCCATGAGTCGCCCCGCCTCCATTTGGCTCCGCCAGCAAACCGGCTATTACTACGTAACATTCCGTGGGGAGAAGGTGCGTCTCTCCAAAGACAAGAAGGAGGCCGAGCGACTCTTCCACGAACTCATGGCCAGAAAGCCGGAGGAAGCCGCGCCTGCTCTGGGCGTGAGTTTCCGCAAACTGGCCGATGAGTACCTGATCCACACGCAAGGCACCAAGGGCGAGCACACGTTCAACCACCAGGTGAAGGTGCTGGGGGAGTTCTGCCAACACATCAAGGGCGCGCGGGCGGTGGAACTGAAAGGCCACATGGTGCTGGCGTGGCTGGCGAAGAAACCGACGTGGAACGACTCCACCAAATCCCTCGCCCGGAAGGTGCTGAAAGCCGTCTGCAATTGGGGGGTTAAGAACGGCTATTTGGATGACCACCCGCTGAAGAAGTTGCCCAGCGGCAAGGCGAAGCGGCGGGAGCGGATCCTTACCCCGGTGGAGTGGCAGAAAATCCGCGAGTTCGTTTCCCCTGCGTTTGCCGACTTCCTGAGCGTGGTGAGCCAGACCGGAGCGCGTCCATATTCCGAAGTGGCGAAGCTGCGAGCCAAGCACATCAACTGGCAGGACAATACCGCCACGTTGACCGATCACAAGAACGCGGCCAAGACCGGCAAGCCCCGCGTGTTGTACTTCACCGATGAGAGCCTGGCCATTCTGAAGCGGCTGGCGGGGGAATACCCCGCCGGACCGTTATTCCGCACCACCCGGCATTCAGAGTGGAGCCGTGTGAGCGCGTGGAAGTGGTTCCATGAGATCGAGAAACGGCTGGGGATCAAAGCCCATTGCTACGCCCTGCGTCACACCCGGATTACCGAGGCGATCATCAACGGCGTCCCCGTCGAAGTGGTGGCGGAGTTGGTCGGCAACACTCCGCAGGTGATTCACGCCCACTACGCTCACGTGGCCAAAAACAAGGCCGCCCTCCTGGCAGCGGCGAAGAAGGCGGCGGGGTGACTTACTTCAGAAATCGCAGTTGCTCTTCGTCCTTCGGTTTCAGGTTTTCCACCTTGCACTCGGCCAGGAATGTCTCCAAGTCGGCTTCCTCGATGACCCACTTCCCCCGGCCGCGGACCCCGATCCGGTACGCCGGCAGCCGACGCTGTTGGAGCAACTGGTAGACGAGCGACAAACTGACACACATCCGCTCGGACGCCTGCTTCGGGGTGAGCCGCATGGGGTGGATACCGGGAGGACCGCGGATGGTGGGTGCAGGGTACAGGCCTGTCGGTCTCAACCGGGCGTTGAGCCGGCCGCATCCGTCGGCGGTCGGTCGAGTCTAACGGCCGGCACCGGCGGCCGGCGATTTTCGCCATTTTGTGAGCGGTGCGGGCGTTCACCGGCGACACCAGCGTAATCCCGCCCCGTGACCTGACGAGCCGTTCGCTCGCGTCGCCGGTTGAAACTCCCTTCCCCACCCGTGTTCGTGACCGCGCATGCGCGGGTCATTTTGGCGAATTTCGGTGGTCCAGCCTGTCGCACAATGGGCAATTCCCGGACCCGGTGTGGCTTCGGGGCTTTCCGGCCGCTCGGCTCACCCGTGCCGGCACGGGTGAGCTCCCGCAGCCGGGCGACCGGTCGCCCCGGGACCACCCCCGCTCAACCGTCACCTGTCCGTTCGACTCCGGTACACTCCGCCACGTCCACCATCACGACCGGTGAGCAGCCATGCCCCGCCGCGGCCGACCCCCGAAGCTCACCCCCGAACTGTCGGCCGAGTTTTGCGGGCACATCGGCGACGGCGTGTCCAAGACCCGGGCCGCCGCTCTCGTCGGAATCAACGCGGCCACACTTTTCCGGTGGATCGCCCTGTCGCGGGCGGGGAAGGGCGGGCGGATTTATGCGAGTTTCGCGAGTGATGTGGCCAGGGCGGAAGCGCGATTCATCGCCGCACGGGTGGCCACCGTCGTGCGGGCGAGTCGGCCGAAGCGGGTGCGGGTGGTGCGAACGGTCACGCGGGGGGACGGATCGACGACGACCGAGGTGACGGAGCGGATCGAGGCCGACTGGATGGCGGCGAAGTGGCTGCTCGAATGCAAGGACCGCGAGTCGTTCGGCCCCGACCGCCACGCGATCGCCGCCCTGCGGAAGGAACTGGCCGAGATGCGGGCCCTGCTCACCGAACGAATCGGCCGGGTGGCGGGGACGAACGACGGCGAGGTGATGCCTCCTCCGCCAGGCGAATGAGGCCGCCCGGAGGGTGATTGGCGAAAATCGGCGAAGGGCCGGTGTGGCGCGGTAGCATCGGAGCCGGGCCGGACGGGTGATCCCACCGGCCCCTGTCACGAATAAGCCGGGGAGGACTGTTCCCATCTCGGCTTCCACAACCGTTCGAGGGATTGCAGGTGTCCACACGCTATCGCTTGCAGGCCGACCCGCCGCCACACCCGCTGGCCCAGTTGTTCCCCCGACCGAGTGACGACGACTACATGGAACTGAAAAAATCGATCCGTAAGGTCGGCCTGATCGAGCCGATCACGCTTCACGAGGACAAAGTCCTCGATGGCCTCAGCCGCCTGCGGGCCTGCCGCGAAATCGGGGTGGAGCCAGAGTACGTGAACTTCGTCGGCAGCGACCCTTTAGCGTTCGTCCTGGCGATGAACAAGGCCCGCCGGCACCTGAGCGAGTCCCAACGGGCGATGCTGGCGGCCAATCTGGTGACGATGTCGGCGGAGAGCGGCAGGCCGCCTCTGGGCCAAGCTGATGCCCGCCGTCTTGCCGGCGTGGGCGAGACAATCGTGACCCAGGCACTGCGGGTGAAGAAGCACGCAGCTGGCCCGGAATTAGAGAAGATGATCAACGACGGCGAGGTGACGGTGAGCGCAGCGGCGGAGGTGGCCCGACTGCCGCCAGCCGAGCAGAAGAAGGTGATCGCCGCCGGGCCGAAATCGGTGACACGGAAGGCGAGCCAACTGCGGAAGACGGGGCGCGGCCCGTCGGTCCACCCGCCGACCCGCCGGTTCGACGCCCAGACGGAGGAAATCCTCCGCGACCTGCGCAACTTGGCGTGTAAGCTGACGCGGCACATCCAGACGAGTGACGGCAAGCGGTTCGAGCAGTACGCCCGCAAGCACTTCCCCGGCTGGATCGACTACGGCAGGGTCAAGTTGGTGGACGACGGAGACGGCATCAAGCGGGTGCCCGCCCAGTTCGTCGCCCTGCGACCGCTCTACCGCCTGCTGGTGGCCGGCGCCCGCGACCGAGCGTTCCCCGATGACGTCTTGGACCGCTTGCTGAACGACATCAAGTCCAACGTGCTGGATGGCAGCACCCCGCCGTTGGAGCCGGAGGACGACCCGGCGGAGATGGTGACGCCGGAAAGCCTGTGATCGGTCGGCCCACGGCGGGCAGACCCTGCTGGCACGGGTCTGCCCGCCCGTTCGCCGTCGGGTTACCCGGACAGCGGTTTGGCGTCGAGCCGCGGCACGACCCCGAGCCGCGTTTCAAACACCTCCTCGAACACCGCGCGGACGAGCGGGGCGGCGGCGGTGTGGCAGAGGACGGCGTCGTGGATGGTGACGAACGGCACGCCGGGGTGCCGGTCCACAAGAGCCGCCGCCACTCCCCGGATGACGACGTCGGACTCCAGCCGCTGCATCCGCCGGGCGAGACCGCCGCGCGGCAAACTCACCGCCATGGCTTGCACTCGGTGGAAGAAGTCGGGGTAGAGCACCCGCACCGCATTTCCCGCCAGTTGCTTGTCCATCAGCCACGCATCGCCGTAAATCGCCGCCATCCACCCTTTCTTGGCGTCGTCCCGGACGTACTCCTGCCTCACGCTCAACCCCGTCATCACATCGGCAACGCGGGTGTACAGGTCCCCGTGGAGGCACTCGTTCACATACCGGCCGATGTCAGAATTAGGTGCGTATAGACGGGTGTCCCGGGTTGTCGGGGGTGGGTGGTGTTGTGGTTGGTTTGTGTTCGAGCGGGCGATCTCAAGTCCGAGGAACAGTGGCTGGCTGGAAGCGATGTCGATGAGGGTGAGCGGCGCGTGTGGGTCGGCCAACCGCAGGTGCCGGCGAAGCGTCCTCGGGCAACTTGCCACCGGGTGATGAACCCGCCCTTGGGCGCAGACGACAAACCACCCCCGCCGCTTTCCGGTGAGGTGGTCGACGAGTGGGTGCGATTCGGCCTCCGCCGATTCGGCCAGCCACGCCGACCGCACATGCTCACGGAGGGCGCGGTAAAGCGGGCTCCCCTCGACCAGTCGTTCCTCCCGCCGGACGCGCAGATCCTCCGCCGCGGCCAGTTTGCCGCTGAGCCAAACGGCCGACCGGGTCACCGGCTCCGGATCGCCGTCGACTCCGTGGGCCAGCCGGTAGCCGAGACACTTGCCAGGCTCGCCACCGCCGAACCAAAACGTGCCGTCCGTCTCCAACACCTTCGGGATGAGCACCCGTCTGATGGGAGCAATCAGGTTTCGCGGGATCCCGGTCGTCAACTGCGAGTGGGCCAGCGGAACGAACTGCCCGGTCAGCACCTTGTACAGCATGCCCCACCGCACCACTTCGGAAACCCACCACTCGGCGTAGACCGTTCTGCAGGCCATCCCGGCCGCCGCCATCCTCGGGGCAAGGTCCAGGCCCTTTGGCAGCCACAGCTTCACGATCGACATCGTCCGCCCCCCCGGCCTTCCGCCGACTCAAGCCTCGGGCCGACCTGGTGTCAGCCCGACCACGACTTGGTCCAAGACGGAATTGACCGAACGCGAGCATACCAGCCGACACCGGAGCCCCGGGAAACGCAGACCCACGGCAGGCAGGCGAAACGACTCGGGACAGGACCGCTGAGGTGTAAAATGAGGAACAGGTGAACGTTACGACGGTTTTGGTCCATCGGACGGCTTGTCGATGTTCTTCACGACTGATGACCGGACGAGCCCAACCCGTGCCGGCACGGGTCACCGCCGCTCCATCGCTTGTGGATTCATGCCCGGCCTGAACGCTGAAGTGAGCCCGGTCGGCATCTCCTGCTTCCGACTCCGGCATCAGCCGAGGCCACGGCAACCCGTGAAGTAGGGCGAAAAGACGGGACTCGCTCGGCCGCCAGCAGTTCCGGCCGCTCCCGAGCGCCCACTGGCGCCTCGCCCGCGACTCGGGTAAACCAGAGGAGGAGCAACACGATCGCCCCACCGCAGCACCAACGCCATGACGACCCTGGTCCACCTCGCCGTCGCCGACCTCGTCCGGCCGGCCGCCCGGCCGCCGGTGAGCGGGGACCGGGTTGATGAACTGGTCGAGTCGGTTGGCCGGCTCGGCCTGCTCCAGCCGCTCGTGGTGGTGCCGTAGGGACGGGAGTACCGGCTGGTCGCCGGCCGCCACCGGCTGGAGGCGGTGGTACGGCTGGGATGGCATCAGGTGCCGTGTGTCGTGCTGGACCTCGACCGCGTTCAGGAACAACTGGCCGAGGTGGGTGGTGTCCTATTGCCGTTGTAAGCGGTAGTGCTGGTGTGGTAGGGTGTTGTGGACGTGTGACTGGCATTTCGCCGTGGGAGGGAGTCCCGTGGACGAACACGACCTGAGCCGCTTCTGCTGTCTCAACCCGGACTGCTCGGACCACGCCCAGCGGGGGCACGGCAACTT
>JANNQE010001380.1:0-6182 GCA_031441625.1 Planctomycetia bacterium | reverse complement strand
TCTTCAGCGGTGCCATCTCCCTGTACCCCGCACCGGCGACCTCGTCCTACGCGGTGTCGCAGTTCTTCGGCGATGTCCGACTCGTCTCGTCCCCGACCGGTGGTGTTCAACACGTGATTCAGGTCCACTTCAACACCGAATCCAGGTCCACTGAAGCGGGGGTGAAAGAGTCGGACATCGCCGAAGAACTGCGACACCGCGTAGGACGAGGTCGCCGGTGCGGGGTACAGGGAGATGGCACCGCTGAAGACCGCCGGCATCTGGCGGGTTTCGAGGGACTCGATCCGCAAGGCGGTCGGGCGAGGGGTACGGCGGGACTCGGTCTTGCCGAAGAAGGCGGTCAGGAACTTGTTCATCGTCGCCTCGGGTCGGGGGTGAGGTCTGTCGTCACCCTTCCCATCGCCTCCGGCCGCCGCGTGTGACACGACTCAAGAGAAATGTCTGGGATCCGCGGTCACCGACGTCACCGAGGGAGGGAACGTCGATCCGTTCGGCCGGTTCACTTCGGGGCCGGGCCAGGGGTGTTAACGCGGTCTGGGCTCGCGGGTCATCGTCAGCCCTTTGGCGGCGGCGTGGCGGCCTCGGACGGCATTGATAGCGTGGTCAACAGCGCCTGAAAATCCTCTCGTGTGCGAAGGGGGTCGAGGACCTTATCCTTCAGCATGTGTTCGCGGTCCCGGTAGCCAGCGGCGACGGCCTTGGTCAGCCAGGCCATCGCCCGGTCGGCGTCGGCGATCGCCTCGGCCGACTGATCCGCCAGATCGAAAGCGACGGCGGCGACGGCCCGCATCCGGGCGGCGGTGTACAGGCCGGCACCGGGGTGGTTCATGCCCCCCTCCGGGCGGTTCTCATCGTGGCTCCCGACGGTGGCGGATACGCTGACGGCACCGGTGCGGTTCATCGCTTCCCACATCACGGCTGTCTGTCGGCAACCGGCGGCGTCCTCCGCCATTTCGAGGTAGCGCAGACGAACGTCCAGCACGCCGGGAATCAGCCGCGGGTAGGCGACCTGGCCTGCGTGACGCATCACGCACTCGTCGATGAGCGGCACGGCCTCGGCCCCCCGCCCGAGCGCGACCAGGCTCTTCGCCAGACCCCAGACGGTCCAGAGCGTGTCGGGGTGGTCGGCCCCGAGCCGGTCCTTGCGGAACTCGAACGTCTGCTCGAACCGCCGGAGGGCGTCGGCGTGTCGGCCGAGCGCGGCGTGGCTGGTGGCCACGCCCCACAGGGTCCAAAGCGTATCGGGGTGCGTGGGGCCGAGCGCGGCTTCGCGGAGTGCCAGCGTCTCCTCGAATCGCGCGAGTGCCTCGGCGTTCCGACTGAGGGCGAGGTAGCTGACGGCCACGTCGAACATGCTGGCAAGAGTATCCGGGTGGTTGGGCTGCAGCCGAGCCTCGCGCAGCGCCAGCGTCTGCTCGCGGAGTTCGAGGGCCTCGGCGTGCCGGCCGAGGAAGTAGTAGCTCGCGGCGAGGTCGTTCATGGTCGCGAGCGTGTCGGGGTGGTTTGGCCCCGGCCGGACCTTCCGGAGGGATAGGGTCTGCTCGCGGAGTTCGAGGGCCTCGGCATGCCGGCCGAGGGCGTTGTAGCTCTTGGCCAACTCGCTCATGCTCGCAACCGTGTCGGGGTGGTCGGGGCCGAGTTGGGCCTGACGCCTCGTTAGCACCTCCAAGCGCAGTTGGAGGGCGTCGGTGTGCCGGCCGAGATCGCCGGAGCTGGTGGCCAGGCTCTCGATGCTTCGAAGCGTGTCCGGGTGGTCGGGGCCGCCATGGACCGTGTAGAGCTTGCGGGCCAATTGGAAGTGTGCGGCTGCGGTTTCCGCCTCGCCCAAGTATAAGAACGAGGTTCCGAGGGTTATCCGCAGGCGGGCTTCGACGAGTGGCTGGTCGGCGAAATCCGTTTGCAAGGCCGGCAGGCTGGCGACGATGGCGTCCCGCAGGGTCACGTCCTTGCCCAGCCCGCCGTTCTGTCCCTTCGGCCGGGCCGCCGCGAACACCCGATCCTCGACGAATTTCACAGTCGCGGCGGCCACCTTGTCCCGCTCGGCTTGCCGGACCCGGTCGTCGGCCGCCCGCCGCAGGGCCGCTACCTCGGCCGCCACGACCCCTGCATCGGCGGGCCGGTCGGCGGGCTCGAACGCCAGGCACCGCTTGCACAGGGCGATCACGTCCGGGTCGGCCCCGCTGGCGTCCAGCCGGGCGAACGCTCCCTCGGTCTTCCCGCGAACGGCGTTGAGGTGGGCACCCTTGGCGTCCTGGCCGTCGAAGGGCGGCTTCCCGGTGAGCAACACGCACAGGATTGCGCCGAGACCGAACACGTCCGAGCGGGCGTCGATCTGGTCGAGCTCGCCGGCGGCTTGTTCCGGAGGCATAAACGCCGGGGTTCCGAGGATGCTGCCAGCCTGCGTGCAACTGCCGTCCGACTCGCGGTGCGAGCGGATTTCGGTCGCGGCGGCGGGGGTGTCGAGGGCACCCGGTACGCTCGCGCGGGGCTGCTGGGCCAGGATCTTGGCAAGCCCCCAGTCCATGACCTGGACCTCCCCGAACGCCCCAACCATCACGTTCGCCGGCTTCAGGTCCCGGTGGATGACGTTGTGTGAGTGGGAGAAGGCAAGGGCTTGGCACACCTGCTCGAATACGGCGATGAACCGGCCGCGATCATGCGAGGAGTTCGGGCGGGCGTCGAACAGCGCGTGCAGGGTGTCGCCCTGAATGAGTTTCATGGCGAGGAATGGCCGACCATCGGGCAGGGCACCGAGATCGTGCACCGGGGGGATGGCCGGGTGCTGGAGTTGGCTGGTGATCCGGGCCTCATCGGCGAACCGTCGTGCAGCCGCGGGTGTCTGGATGTACTTGTCGTGGAGTACCTTGACGGCGACCTCTCGGCCGAGGACGGTGTCAATCGCTCGGTAGACGATACCCATCCCGCCGCGGGCGATCTCCCCGCCCAACTCGTATCGACCGGCGGACGTGGGCGGGTTTGTGGTTGTGTGGGAGCCGTCGCCGCTGATAGTGGTGGCCGGGTCGGCGGCAGATTGGGTCCCGCGCCGATCGGCTTGGGCACTTCGGGTCAGGTCGGGGTGATCGACCGTCGGGTGGCTCCGGCGCGATGGGGACTGCGGCGCGATTATACCCGGGCCGAGTGCGGCCAGGCCAGCCTCAGGACGCCCCCCGTCCGACGGCACGGCGGGCCAAGTTACCTGAGCGCAAGTGGGTGCGGGCTGGTGACTGTTTGCCAATCCACGGCGATCAGCGTATTGAGCCGGCAACGAGCCGACCTCACGTGATGGGCCGGCCGGGGACGTCGAAGTCAGGAGGGCGTCGAGGGCGAGGTGGCGGGAGAGTGCGTCCGCTAAGTCTGGGAACCGTCGGAGCATGTCGGCCGAGTCCGCCGGGTGGCCGAACTGGCGGGCCGCCCGGTACTCGCCGTACACCAGGTCCAGCTTCCGCTCCGGGTCGGTGGCCACGGTTGGGACCGCCGCGAGGTAGTCCTCGACGGGCCTCGGGCACCCGGCCTCGTGCCGCCGCCACTGGTCGGCGAGCAGCACCGCAACCACTGCGGCCGGGTCGGCGTGCGGGTGACTCCGTAGGAACGACCACACGTCCGGCACGGGGGGGCCGGCACGCCAGAGATCGGCGAATGAATCGGCCAACGGTCGGGTCGGGATCTCAGGCATGGTGTCCCGTCTGTTCGAGAGGGGTTGCTGCCGAAATCCTCATCTTACAGCGTTCCTCACGCTACAGGCCGCGGGCGAACTGTGGTACTCGAAGTGCATCGGGTGGCGGCAAGGCGACGCATGCCTGTGGTGAGCGAACGCAAGAGCACAGAGCCAGGAAGTGCAACAATGTGGACGAAAGTTCGCCCCGGAATATTCGTTTTTAAGTCAGTCGGTGGACCTTGAGAGCGGTTCGGCGCGGTTGGCCTCCCGACTCACCCCAGTCGATCCGCGACGACGCGGAACCCGAGGTCGTTGTGGGAGCAATCGACAGGAAGCGAGTCACGGGCGGCGGATCGACACGCCGCCGCGTCGTCCCAGGCGTCGCCGCCGCGTAGGGCGCGGCATACGTAGAGGCTGTCCGGTTCACCCCGCCGGCAGCGAGGGTTCACACCCGGCGAGCGGAGGTAGTACTTCTGGTCGAACAGGTCGGCACACCACTCCCACACGTTGCCGTGCATGTCGAACAGGCCCAGTGGATTGGCCGGCTTCAGTCCGACCGGTCGGATGTGGAGGGGGTGCAGGTCGCCGTTGTCGCTGTTCTTGCCGTACCAGCCCACCCGAGCCAGGTCGTCTTCGCCGTCGCCGCTCCAGAACCGGGTCGTCGTCCCGGCCCGGCAGGCGTACTCCCACTCGGCCTCGGTCGGCGTTCGGAAGCCGAGCTTCGACACCGCCCCCTCGGCCCGTTTCGTCAGCCGCCGCAGGAACCCGACCACGTCGTGCCACGTCACCTCTTGTACCGGCATGTCGCGGTTCTGCGGTTCCACGTCCGCGGTGCCAGCCGAGGCCCAACTGGGGTTCCGACCGGTGACGCCGGCGAACTGGGCCTGCGTCACCGGCGTGGTTCCCATCCAGAATCCGCGGGTCAGCGTGACCGCGTGCCGGGGCCCTTCCCCCGGCCGCGACCGGGGGCCGTCGCGGTCGTCAATGACGCGGCCTTCTTCGTCGTCCGGGCTGCCCATCAGAAAGTTGCCAGGCGGCACCCACGCGAAGTCCATTGCCGTCCGGTCGTCGAGTACCACCCGCCGGTACGGCCCGACGCTCCGCACGCCCTGCCGCAGCACGACTTGCATCCGCTCCTGGAGGTGAGGATCGTGTTCTCCGCCGACCGCCTGGGTCAGCGTGTACACGAGGCGAAGGAGTTCTCCTTGCAACTGCCGAACCGGATCCGTCCGCTCCTCCAGGTAATCGGCCAGGACGAGCGCGACGAAGGGGTCGTCGGGTACGCCGGCTAACATTGCGCGAAGATCCCAGTCGCTCGATTCGTCGGGATCCCGGAGGATGGTTGCCATCACTCGCCTCCGCCACTGAACGCTACACATCACCAGACCGGCTCGCCACGGCGGAATACTCCGCGAGCTTCGTACCGTCTGTGGCGTGGGAATCCTATGTTCCCGCGGCTGGCTCGGGGCTCCTGCCTCCGCCGCTGAAATGAGTTTAGCTTAGGCCTCGCCGAGGTCCGACGCCTGACCCGGCGTCAGGAGCAGTTCGACGGGCTGGTCGCTCTCGTCGGTCGCCTCGAGGATGTGGCAGCGGTGGGGCAGCCGGTCGAACGTCGCCCCGACCAGTCGCTCGCTCCCGAGCACCTCCGTCCACTGCTCGAACGGCAGGTGGGTGGTGATCACCACGCTCGTCCGCTCGTCGGCGGTGCTGATCACGTCGAACAGCAACTCGGCCCCACTTTGCTCGCCGGCACGTACCCCAACTCGTCCAGCGCCAGCGGGTCGCCCACTGGCTCAGCGGTCGGCGTCAGACAGTCAACGGGTATGGGGGACCTCCCCCACTCGCGACGCCTCAACCACTCGCGGGCAGGTGCACCCCCAACAGCCGAGCCACCTGCTGCCGGTCCGGCTGTCCGACCCGCGTGGTGCCCAGCATCAGATCGACCAGCTTCGGGAACGCCTTCCCGTCCGACAACAGTTCGACCGCCGCCGGGGACCCGACCGGGTTCACCCGCAATGCCGTCAGGGTGGCCGCGGCCGGCGATCGGGCCAGGGCGTCCAGGACCGAGTCGGTCACCCGCGCTGATCTTCCCCACGGAAAGTGGACAGTGATCTAGCCCGGATTATTCACGGCCGTCATCGACAACACCCCTGTCGAAGAGCACAAGCCGATGATTCTTCAGGGTTTGGGTCGCTGGACCGGAGCGGAGCAGCAAAAACAGTCTGCTCGGCGCGATACCGAAAGTCGGCGGAGGGGAGGACGTGGCCTGTCGAGACCCGCGTTCCGTGACTGTGCGGCCAAGGCAACGGGCTGTCGGCGGCGCTCGCGGTGCCGTCGCCGTTCGCGGTCGCCCGGAGCGGTCGGCCACTTTCCGCCAGCCACCCGCCATCCGGCCCACCGCATCCAGTTCTTCGGCCGCGAACCCGTAACTGATCGCCCGCAAACACCGCAGCTCGAACGCCAGCCGTGCTGCCGGACACCAGCGTTGCTCCACCAGCACGCTCGCGCGGTCCAGCAGCGCGCCGCG
>JANNQE010001379.1:0-2224 GCA_031441625.1 Planctomycetia bacterium | reverse complement strand
GCACGCGTTTTAATCTCGCGGCTCGCTGCTCTCGGCTCATTACGCGTCCGGTGTTTCGTCGCATTCGATGACCACGACGCCGGCGGAATCGATCAGCGCGGCCCCCTGGCTCATCATGTTGTTGACGAAGTGCGCGGCGCGGTCGCCGTGCCAGGTGATGTCGGTCACCACCTCGGACGCCACGGCGTGGCCCACCGCCTGCGCGGGGCGACCCCCGCCGCCGTGTCAGCGCCCCGAGCTTGCGCGGGTGCGAACGTGATCCCCCTCGACAGCTCGGGGCGATGACACGGCAGTCGGGTGGGTGAGGTCCGGGGAATACAATCCTCCCCACCCCTCCCCGCGAGCCTCCGTCATGCCCCGCGCGCTCTTCGCCCTACTGCTCTTCGCGTCCCCACTCCTCGCCGCCAAGCCGAACGTCGTGCTGATCGTCATCGACGACCTGGGCCAGACCGACCTCGGCTGCTACGGCAGCAAGTACCACAAGACGCCGCACCTCGACGCCTTCGCCAAAAGCGGCCTGAAGATCACCGACGCCTACTCCGCCTGCCCGGTGTGCAGCCCCACCCGCGTGGCCCTGATGACGGGCAAGCACCCGGCCCGGCTGAACATCACCGACTGGCTGCCCGGTCGTGCCGACGGCCCGAACCAGCGGGTGAACCGGCCGAAGATTCGCACCGAGCTGCCGCTCGAAGAGGTCACGCTCGCGGAGGAGTTGAAGAAGGCGGGGTACGCCACCGCGCACGTCGGCAAGTGGCACCTCGGCGGGAAGGGGTTCGGCCCGACCGATCAGGGGTTTGATCTCAACGTCGCCGGCGACGACACCGGCACCCCGCTCAGCTACTTCGCCCCCTTCCAGAACAAGCCGGGCACCAGAAAGATGCCCGGCCTGGAAGACGCCAAGGAGGGCGAGTACCTGACCGACCGCCTGACGACGGAAGCGGAGAAGTTCATCACCGCCAACAAGGACAAGCCGTTCTTCCTGTACCTCGCCCACTACGGCGTTCACACCCCGCTGACGGCCAAGAAGGAGTTGATCGAGAAGTACAAGCAGGGGCCGCTCGGTCGGCAGTCGAACCCGACGTACGCGGCGATGGTGGAAAGCATGGACGAGAGCGTGGGGCGGGTGCTGAAGACGCTCGACGACCTGAAACTGGCCGACAACACGGTCGTGATCTTCACCAGCGACAACGGCGGGCTGGCCACGATGGAGGGGGCGGTCAACGGCATCCCCGCGACCATCAACAGCCCGTACCGCGAGGGCAAAGGGTTCCTGTACGAGGGCGGCATCCGCGTGCCGTTCATCCTCCGCGGGCCCGGTGTGAAAGGCGGCGGCATTCCGGTCATCAGCACCGACGTGATGCCCACGATCCTCGGCCTGTGCGGGGTGAAGAGCGAAGTGACGTTCGACGGGCGGAACCTCGCCCCGCTGTTCGGCGGCGGCGAGTTGGAGTGCAAGCCGACCTTCTACTGGCACTACCCGCACTACGCCAACCAGGGCAGCCGGCCGGGCGGGGCCATTCGCGACGGCAACTGGAAGATGATCGAGTTCTACGACCGCGAGCGGCGGGAGTTGTTCGACATCTCCAAAGACGTGAGCGAGAGCCGCAACCTGGCCGCCGACAAGCCGGACGTGGTGAAGGAGCTGGCGAAGAAGCTGGACGACTGGCGGAAGGAGGTCGGGGCGAAGATGCCGACGCCGAACCCGGACTACAAGCCGAATTTGCAAGCCAAGGACGGCACCATCACCCTGAAAGGGCTGTGGGGCGACGCCCACGGGGTGATGCTCCGGTTCGAGCCGCTGCCGCACAAGAACACGTTCGGCTTCTGGGTGAACAAGGACGACTACATCACGTGGGAGTTCGAGGTGACGAAGCCGGGTACGTTCGCGGTGGAACTCACGCAGGGGTGCGGCAAAGGGAGCGGCGGGGCCGAGGTGGAGTTGAGCGTGGGCGAGTCGAAGACGACGCACACGGTGAAGGACACCGGCGGGTTCCAGGCGTTCGAGAAGATCGCGGCCGGCAAGCTGACCATCGAAAAGGCCGGCCGGCACACGCTGACGGTGAAGGCGAAGACGAAGCCCGGCGCGGCCGTCATGGACCTGCAACAGGTGGTACTGACGCCGGAGAAGTGATGCGGAGTGTCACCACGAATCGCACGCCACTGGTAGGGCGGTGTCGAGCGGCGGTGGATCGCAACCACCTTGGTCATCAGCCGGAGACCGATT
>JANNQE010001378.1:0-1967 GCA_031441625.1 Planctomycetia bacterium | reverse complement strand
CGGTCCGCTTGGCCTGATACAGCTTGTCGTCGGCCGCCTGGAGAAGCGCGTCCGGCGTCTCGTGCTCGGCGTCGGCCGTCGCCGTCCCCACGCTCACCGTCACCGTCAGGCGCTCGCCCTCGAACTCGAACGGCTGGCCCTCCACCGTCCGCCGGACCCGCTCGCCCGCCCCCATCGCCTGCGGGTGGTCGGTCTCCACCAGCACCACGCAGAACTCCTCCCCGCCGTATCGCGTGAGCAGGTCCTCGCGGCGGATGGTCGGCTTCAGGCGGTGGCTCAGGTCCCGCAGCACGGCGTCGCCGCACAGGTGGCCGTAGGTGTCGTTGACCGACTTGAACTTGTCGATGTCGAACAGGAGCACCGACAGCGGGCGGTCGTGGCGGCGGGCGCGGGCCAGTTCGCGGTCGAGGAACTCGATCAAGTAGCGGCGGTTGTGCAACTGCGTCAGCCCGTCCACGATGGCCAGGCGGTGCAGCTCCTCGTGGTACTCGGCCTCGATGTTCCCGCCTTCCAGGTAGCGGAAGATGGCGTTCCCGATGCGGACGTAATCGCCGTCGGCCAGTTGGCTGGCCCCGACCACCGGGCGGTCGTTCACGTGCGTCCCGTTCAGGCTCTTCTGGTCGAGGATGTAGCACCCGTCGGCGTTCGACTCGACCCAGGCGTGGACCCGCGACACGGAGTTGTCCTGCACCCGCACGCCGGCCGACTCGCCCCGCCCGATGAGGGTGCGGCCGGGCCGGAGCGGATACCGCCGGCCCATGTCCGGCCCTCTCGGGTAGATGTGGACGAGGCACGCCTCCAGGTGACCGCCCGAGACGACCAACGGCGACTGCCCCACCCAGGTGTCGGCACCACTTTCGGCCATGAGGGTCCGCCCGCGGATCGCTACACGTGATGACGTATCGTAGAGCGAGAATGCGGCGGCGACTGAGGCGAACCGCACAATTCGGGCCGGATCGTCTCTGCGCCGGGGGGAAAAGTGCGACGCGGGCGTGATTCGGCGAACGGGTGGCAGACCTTCCAGTCTCACGGCGCGTGCGGACCCACCCTGTCGGCCTCACCCGAACAGCCCGGTGAACCACCCCGTCTTGGGCGGCACGGGCGGCGGCACGTTCACCGGCAGCCCTTGCAGCACGGCCGTGTTCCACAGCCCGACCACCCGCTCCGCGGCGGCCGTGCCCATCCACTTCTCCAGCACCCGATACCCCTCGCGCATCCGCGGGCGGCGGCCGTCGATGCGGTGCCCGTCCGACCCGAGCAGGTGAATCAGCCCCCACTTGGCCCACGTCCGCACGGCGGCCGTATCGCGGTCGTCGGCGTCGGTCAGCCCTTCCACCGTCACCTGAATCAGGCAGCCGGCGGCCACGCACTCGGCAGTCAACTCCGGGTCGTGCAGCATCTCCGGGTACCGCTCGGCGTGGGCGATCACCAGCCGCACCCCGAGCGGCTTCAGGCTCTCGGCGATCGACCGCGGGTCGAGGTACACCCAGCCGGGCATCTCGGCCAGCACGTACCGCCCGGCCTCGCCGTAGGGCTGCACCCGCCCGGCCCGCAGGTCGTCGGCCAGCGTCTCGGTGATGTACGCCTCGCCGGTGGGGAAGAGCGTGAGCGGGATGTCCCGCTCCTTCAACTGCTCGGCGAGTTGGGCGGTGGCGTCGCGGATCTGTTCGGCGGTGTTGTCGTAGAACGGGTTCTGGTGGGCGGTGGCGGCGGCGAACCGCACCCCGTCGGCGACGAGGGCGCGGCACAGGGCGACGGCCTCGTCCGCGTCGCGGGGGCCGTCGTCGAGCGCGGCGCACAGGTGAACGTGTGTGTCGGCGAGGGGGGTCATGGGTGCGGCGTGCGGTTGGGTGGAACCGGGAACGCCGTGACCGGGGGGGGTGGTGCCCACCCGGTCCCAGCGGTCCCGGGTACAGGGTGGGCGACTTCTTGTAGCTCTTGTCGAACTCGTCGAACGCCGTAGTGTG
>JANNQE010001377.1:0-4273 GCA_031441625.1 Planctomycetia bacterium | reverse complement strand
CGTGCGGCTGGAGTACCACCGATTCACCACCGGCGTCAGTTGGTTCGCGGCGAAGTGGGGCATCGTCCGGGAGGCGGTCCGCAAGTACCTCACTAACCCGATCTACCTGTTGCCCGACGGGTCAAGTGCGTAACTCGTACTCTTCTCACTTCACTTCCAACTTGATATCCTTGAACCGCACTTCGGTCGGGCCGCCGCTATGCACCTGCACGGCGATCTGCCCCCGCTTCGCCAGCTTGTCATCCGTGTAGTCGCACACCAACTCGCCGTTGATCCAAATCTTCACCTTCGGCCCGACCGCTTCGATCACGTACTCGTTCCACTCGTTCTCCTTCACGAACTTCTCCCCGCCGTCCTTCACCAGCAGCCCACGGCCGCTCTCTTCGTACAGCTTGCCCCACCAGCCCTTGCCGATGTCCGCCTGCGGGCCGCGCATCTCGCCCCCCTCGATCGGCACGCTGCGGAACTGGATGCCGCTGTTCGCCTCGTTCGGCGTCAGCTTCACCTTCAGGCTCAGCTTGAAGTCGGTCACGTCGAACGTCGATTTCAGGAAGTTGTTCGCCTTCAGCCCCTTCGCCGTCTTGCCGACGATCTCGCCATCGACCACGCTCCACACGTCCTTGTCGCCGTCCCAGTTGGTCAGGTCTTTGCGGTTGAAGAACTCCTTCGCGTTCTCGGCGTCGGCGAGCGGCAGCACCTGTTGCGTGTGCTTCAGGTACGCGAACAGGTTCTTCAGTTGCGTCTCGGTCAGCGGCTTGGTCAGGTCGTCGGGCATCATGGACAGTTCCGACGGCGTCCGCTTGTCCACGTCCTTCATGGGGATCGTGAGCGACTCGTTCGCCGTCAGCAGCGTGAGCGTCTTGGCGTTCTCTTCTTTCACGATGCCGATCAGCGAGCGGCCGTCGGTCAGATCGAGCTTCGTCGCGGCGTACTCCTTCTGGATCACCGCCGACGGGTCGAACACGTTGTCGAGCAGGTAGTTGATGTCCGAGCGGTTCGCCCCGGTGATCTCCGGGCCGACCTTCCCGCCGACGCCGTACAGCGTGTGGCACTGACCGCACACCTTGTTGTAAACCGCACGGCCGGCCCCCAGGTCGGCGGCGGCGAGGGCGTTCGGCGTTAGCTTCTTCTGCCAGTCGGCGATCAGCTTCTTGCGGTCGGCGGGGGTGTCGCGGACGGTGCCCCACACTTCGGCGATGGTGGCGTTCAGTTCCTTGTCGTTCAGGTTGCGAAGCTGACGGATCGTCTCGCCGGGGATTTCCGACGCGGACAGCTTCTTCGCCTCGACCGCCGCGAGCAGCAGCTTGGCGTAACTCGCCCGGCTGGCGAGCGTGGCAATCGCGTCCCGCTTCTCGGCGGTGGTCAGCTTCGGGTAGATGGCGAGCACGCGGGCGGGGATGCCGGCGGCGTCGTAGGCGGCGAGCGCTCGGAGTGCTGGCGAGCGGAACGCCGGATCGTCCAACAACCAGAACAGGATCGGCGGCAGCTTGGCGTACTTCACGTCGAGCAGCGTGGCGAGTGCCGCCTGCCGTGCCGCGGCCGGTTCCTTGGTGTCGGTCAGCCGGGTAGCGAGCGTGGCGAGCGCCGCCTCGTCGCCGTACACCACGGCGAGCGACAGGGCGGTGTTCCGCACGTCGGCGCTGTCGCTCTTGCTCAGCTTGGCATAAGCGTCGGCCCACCCCTTCGGCGCGTCGGTGGTCCGCTTGCCCTTGTTCGCTTCTTGCAGCCCCGCGAGGTAGGCGAGTTGCTGGTCGGGCTTGGTGGCCTTGGCAAGACCGTCCACCAGCACCGCCGCGGCTTCCGGCGTACCGATGGCACCGACCCGGCGAGCGGCGAGCGGGAGCAGCGGCACCTTCGCACCCGCGGCGATGGCGAGCGCCTCGGCCGGCTTCTCCGCGGCCAGCGGTTCGAGCGCGTACCAGTAGAGTTGCGTCAGGACGTGGTCCGTGGCGTCTACAGCGTGTTGCGTGAGCAATTTCAGCCGCGCGATTCGCAAGTCCAGTGGGAGACGCATCAGCCCGGCGACCATGAGCCGGCGCTCGGTCGGAGTTGCCGCGAAGTCCTTGCCCCAAATGAATTTGTCGAAGTCTTCGACCTTCCCCCCCCCCGCGATCCACCTCGCGGTGCCTTCCAGGTTGAAGAGCTCTTGATAACCGCGGATGTAAGGTGACTTCTCATCACCGATTTTCGATTTCTGATCAGGGAAGATGTTGTGCAGCGTCCACACCGCGCGCAACCGAACGACTTCCGATTTGTCTTCATCAGCCATCTTTTCGAGAAGCTTTTCCACCTCCGCGCTCGCCTTCGGCTCGCGGCTACTGGTCCGTTCCTGCAAAATCCTTCTGGCGTGTCGCACCATCCACTCGTTGTCGCTGGTTTGCAGCTTCACCAACTCGGCGTCGGTCAGCTTCTGCAAGTCCAGCCCCTTCACCGGCTTCGTGTCCTTGTGGACGATCTTGAACACGCGGCCGTTGGTGCGGTCCCAGATCTCCACGTTACCCGTGTGGCACACCTGCTTGTCGCTCCAATCCGAGAAGTAGACGTTGCCGTCCGGGGCGTATTGCAACGCCACGATGATGCACGTCTTGTCGTGGCTGAGCAGGAAGTCGGGGTTGCGGTCGCCCTCATAGCTGCTGCCCTTCGGCTTCACCTCGTCCACGTTCAGCCGGTGCCCGTGGATGTTGCCCATGATCAGCTTGCCGTGGTACTCCTTCGGCCACAGCCCGCCCTGGTAGCAGAGCAGCCCGCTGTGCGCGTGCCCGCCGCCCAGGTCGTCGCTCTTCAGCCGGTCGGTGGGGTTCCACTGCCCGCCGACGTAGTGCCGGTGCTTGGCGATGGTGCCGATCTCGGTGTACGTGTACGGGTTGAAGTGCTGCCCGCCCTGCCGCTCGTACCGCCCGCCCTGCACCATGTGCCACAGGTGCGGGATCACGCACGCCTCGATGAAGAAGTCGCCGTACTGGTTGTAGTCCAACCCCCACGGGTTGCTCGTGCCGTGGCAGAACACTTCAAAGACGTGCTTCGTCGGGTGGTACCGCCAGATGCCGGCGTTGATCTTCGTCCGCTCGGCGGCCTTCGCCCCCGGCTTGCCGACGGTGCTGTGCGTGAACACCCCGTGGCAGCCGTACAGCCAGCCGTCCGGCCCCCAGATGAACGAGTTCAGCGTCTCGTGCGTGTCCTCGTACCCCCAGCCGTCGAGCAGGATTTTCACCTCGCCCGCCTTGTCGCCTTCCAGAATGGGGATGAACAGGAAGTACGGGGCGGCACCGACCCACAGCCCGCCGAACCCGTACTCGATGCCCGACACCAGGTTCAGCCCTTCCATGAACACTGTCTTCTTGTCGTGAACGCCGTCGCCGTCGGTGTCCTCGAAGATCAGGATCTTGTCGCCGTTCTTCCGCTCCGCCTCCGGCAGTAGCGGCCCCTTCGCCGGGTTCCGCTTCGGGTACACATACGCTTCGACCACCCACAGCCGCCCGCGGTCGTCGGTACACATGGCGATCGGCTGGTGAACGTCTGGCTCGCCGGCGAACAACTTCACACTGAACCCGTCCGGCACGGTCATGTTCCTCGCTGCGTCTTGCGGCTTCTGCCCCGCGTACTTGTACGGGTCGGTCGGCGGCGCTTCTCGCCGGGCGACGGCCGGCTTCTCACTGTGGAAGCGGAAGTCGTCGAAGTTCACGTGCCCCCAGTGCCCGGTGTGCGTGTCCACCACGCGCACCTGAATCTCCTGCCCGACGTACTTGGTCAAATCGACCGCCACCCGCTTGAGCGTCTCGGACTCGTCACCGGCGGCGCGGAAGATGACGGCCTTCTTCGCCACGTCGATGATCTCGATACACGTCTCCTTCTCGTGCGGCCCGCCGGCCACAAGGAAGCTGGCCCACGGGTGCGTGACGGCGAACGGCACACTCGTCAGTGTGCCCGTCGGCTTGTCCAGGTGCTTCTCGAACCCGCCGATCCAGAACTTCCCCTGGTGGTTGCTCTTCATGTCGCCGCGCCGCGCCGCGACCGTGTCGCCCTGGATCGGCTGATCCTTGAAGGCGTCGCCGTCGGCGGTCCAGTCTTTCAGCGTGCCCGTCTCGAAGTCGAGGTTGAGCGGCTTGCCGTCCTTGCCGAGCGGCAGCACGCCTTCCTTCGGCGTCGGGTCGGCAGTGGGGGCGAGCAGGGCCAGCGAGAGGAGCAGTGCGTGCATGGCAAAACTGCGATAGGGAGGGAGGGAGGGGTGTGTTGGAACCGGGAACGGAGTGACCGGGTGGTCAACCAATCACCC
>JANNQE010001376.1:0-5485 GCA_031441625.1 Planctomycetia bacterium | reverse complement strand
CAGCCCAGGTCGAAGCGAGCGGAGCGAGCGAAGGCCTGGGTATCACCGTGAAATGGCCCACCGCCCTGAAGGGGCGGGTTCCGTGGAACCCGCCCCTTCAGGGCGGTGGTGTTTTGGTTCATCGTCACCCAGGCCTGACGGCCTGGGCTGACAGAACCCGCCCCTTCGGGGCAGCGGGCGGGTCACGGCCCGTCGCTCGTCACGTTCGCCTTCAGCACCTTCTCGATCTGCTCCTTCAGCTCGTCCAGGTGTGCCTTCGCCGTCTCGTCCTTCTCCACGGTCAGGGCCACCCGCACACGGTCGCCGGCTTCCTTCAGGTGCAGCCGGGCCAGGCTCTTGGCGTCCGGGGGCACGCTGCCGCCGCCGCCGAACAGCAGGAACAGCCCGCTGCCCGTCGGCTTACCCAACACGATGCCCGACAGCCGGCCGACGTACTCGCGGTGCAAGTTCCGGCGAATGACCGACGACTTCACCGCCGCCGCCTTCTCAGGGGCGGCCGGCAAGTCGGCGAAGGTGGCGTCCGACAGGGCGCGGAAGATCTCGGCGATCTGCAACGGCTTGTCGTCCGCCTTCAGCAGGCGGGCCGAGTTCTGCACGTTGCTCAGCGTGCCGCCGCTCAGCAGTTCGTCGAGCACCGTCTGGTGGATGCCGAGCGCCTTGTCCACCACCGGGAACTCGGTCGCCGACATGGTGCGGGTGTTGCCCCAATGCACCCACCGGTCCGCCCCGAGTTTGCGGAGCAACTCCGGCGGGAAGTCGAACGGCTTGTCGGTCAGGATCGAGTCTTTCAAGAACGCGAGCGCCTCCCGCTGCTTGGCCGGCGGGGTGGGCACGAACGCATCCCGCGCGTTCGGGTCGTCCTTGTGGTCGCGGTGGAAGCTGCTGCCGCCGACGAACCGCGTGGCGGTGTACGCCGAGTCGCCGTACACGCCGACGAGCGTGTTGAACGCCGCCCGCGCCCGCTGGTAGCCCTCGCCCTTGTCCACCATCTTCTCGGCCACCACGGGGATCAACTCGCCCGCCATCTTCACGCGGTCCTTGGCGAATTGCAGCGGGTCGGCCCCCATGTCCCACTGGTTCACCAGCGGGTCGTTCGTGCCCATCAGGTCTTCGTCGGTGGCGTAGGTCAGCTTCGGGTCGGCCACCTTGCTCGCCACCTTCGCCAGGTCGTCGTCGCCGCCGCTCGGGTTGTAGGCGTAGTCGATGGCCCAGTAGTCGTAGGCCCCGAGTGTGGGGGTGAAGTAGTGCCCCTGCTTGGTCCCCTTCGGGGCGATGTTCGCCGGGTTGTAGTCCATCACGCTGCCCACCAGCCCCTGCTTGCTCGTGACGGCGGAGTCGTGCAACTGCTCCGCCTTCAGCACGGTGCTGGCCTTGAAGTTGTGCCGCAGGCCGAGCGTGTGCCCGACCTCGTGCATGGCCGTCTCTTTGATCGCTTGCAGCAACAGTTCTTCGGGGATCTTCTCGCCCTCCTTCAGTGCCAGCCCGCCGGCCGCGGCGAGGCTGAGCACGGCCAGCCCGAGTTCGCTCGTCTTCTGGGCGGCGCACTGGCAGTACCCGTGCTGCACGGCAGCCAGTTGCCGCTCGCGGTGCTTGTCCAGGTCGAACTTCGCCGGCTGGTCGTTCCAGCCGAGGTTCTCCCGCAGGCGGTCCAGCGGCGCGGTCGGCAGCGTCCACCCGCGGCGGTTCGCCTGGGCCGGGCTGGCCGGCTCGAACGGTTTGCCCGTCGGGTCGCGGTACAGCCGCGACTCGCCCTTGTAGGTCCGCACCATGCTGGCGTCGAACAGGATGTCGGCGTCCAAGATTTCGCCGGTGAACGGGTTGGCCCGGCTCGGCCCGATGGCATAGGGCACTTCTGAAGTGATCCAGCGGAATGTGGCGTAGCTGGCGTCTTCCGGGTCGAACTCTTCCCCCTCCTGCTGACGCACCTCCATCGCATCCCGGAAGCCGATCTTCTCGAACGCCTTGTTCCATTCCAAAATTCCTTCCCGCACGGCCGTGCGGTACTCGTCCGGCACGCTGTTCTCGATCCAGTACACGATCTTCTTCTTCGGCGGCACCAGCTTCCCGCCCTCCTTCCACACGCTGCCGTCGGCCCGCTCCAGTCTCCAGCGATTCACATACCGCACGAACGCCGTGTCCGGGCCATCCTTGCTGAAGTCCTTCAGCACGGTGGTGAAGTGGCCGACGCGGTCGTCCGCCTTCCGCGGCTGGTAGCCGGGGTCGGGCAACTCGACGATGCCGTAGTGGACCACCACCGTCGCCCCGCGGCGGTCGATGACCGCGTTCCCCCCGCTCGGCGCGATGCGGTTCGTGTTGGCCCCCACCACCGTGGCCGCCACCTGCAACTCGACGTTCTTCTTGTACCCCTTCACCTTGTGCCAGGTGGTCCGCTGCGGGTCGATGTACCCGGCCCCCAGGTCGGCGAAGTCGGTGAAGAAGATCTGGTTGAAGTCGACGAGCACCGACCCCTTCATCGGGTTCATCGTCTTGATGGGCAGCGCGGCCAGGACACTGTCGGTGTACGTCGTGTCGAGCGCCTTCGCCTCCGGACTGCCCGGCTTGGCCGTGTACCGCACGTTCTTCCGCACCACGAACACCTTGTCGCCCACCTTGCGGAACGAGACCACCCACTGCTGGTCGAAGTTCAGCGTGGTGCCGCCGACCCCGCCCCCCTTGGCGATGGCGATGGGCAGGAGAAACGATTTGTCGAGCTGGAACGGCTGGATCTCGGCCAGCAGGGTGTCGTCCTTCTGGTACAGGTTGAACAGCCCTTCGGTGACCTTCGCCCCCTTCGTGACGACGGCGAAGTCGGGGAACTTCGGCGGCTCGGGGGCGGGCGCGGGCGTCGGCTGGCTCTGACCACCAGAGACGGCGATCAGCGCGACCAGCCCGGCGGCGACGAGCACCCCTCGGGCGGAGCGGCGGAACATGCGGGAACCTACCTCTCGGGGCGTGGCCCGGCAGCGTGTGGAATTGGAGTGGGCCGTTGCATTCAAAGTAGGTGTGAATCTGGGGGAGGTGCAACGGTTGCGGGGAGATTGCGGGCGGGTGACGGGCCGTGCGGATGGCAGAATCGGAATCGGTATACTCTTGGTGAGCCGCGAGCCAACGGCGAGCGCGTGTCAACACTCGCTCGCCGTTGGCTCGTGGCTCACCAAGAACAAGTGGACTCCACCCATGTCACTCGGCTTCTGTCTCGTCGGTTGCGGGATGATCGCCCGCTTCCACGTCCGCGCTCTGGCGGAGATCCCCGGTACGCGGATCGCCGCTCTTGTCTCCCGCACGCCGGCCAACGCCGAAGCACTCCTCAAAGAAACCGGCACCCCGGCCTGCCCCGTGTTCGCCACTTTGGATGAGGCGCTGAAGGCTCCCGGCGTCGATGCGGTCGTCATCACCACGCCGAGCGGGGCGCACGCCGAACCCGCGGAACTGGCAGCCGCGGCCGGCAAGCACGTCGTCGTCGAGAAGCCGCTCGAAATCACCGGCGAGCGGTGCCAACGGATCATCGACGCCTGCGACAAGTTCGGCGTCAAGCTGTGCACCATCTTCCCGTCGCGGTTCGGCGACGCGAACACGGCGCTCAAAGCCGCAGTGGAAGCGAAGCGGTTCGGCCGGCTGACGCTCGGCGAAACGACGTGCAAGTGGTGGCGATCACAGGCGTACTACGACGAGGGCGGGTGGAAGGGCACGCAGGCGCTCGACGGCGGCGGGGCGATGATGAATCAGGCCATTCACAACGTCGATCTTCTGCTCTGGATGATGGGCGACGTGGCGGCGGTCAGCGGGTTCACGGCCACGCTGGCCCACGAGCGGATCGAGGTGGAAGACACGGCCGTCGCGGTGCTGCGGTTCACGAGCGGGGCGCTCGGCGTCATCCAGGCGACCACGAGCGTTCATCCCGGTTATCCCAAGACGATTGCCATTCATGGCGACAAGGGGTCGGTCGTCATCGAGCAAGACGACGTGCTGAAGTGGGACTTCACCCCCGAGACGGCCGACGACAAGGCGACACGGGAGCAGATCGGGCGAGCGGGGGGTGTGAACCCCCTGTTATCGAAGTCCGGCGGGGCCGCCGACCCGAAGGCGATCAGCCACGAGGGGCACCGCCGGCAACTCGCCGACTTCGTGGAAGCCATTCGCACCAACGGCACGCCGAAGGTGGACGGCCGGGAGGGGAAAAAAGCGGTGGACGTGATCCGCGCGATCTATGAGAGTCAGCGGACTGGGCGTGTAGTCCTTGTGAAACCGGGAACGGAGTGACCGGGTGATGTGTGAAAGCACACCCGGTCACTGCGTTCCCGGTTCCATCCAATCCTTTTCCCGCCTACAATGCCGGCGGTGTGGCGGACGTGCCCGCCGCGGAGACGTCTCGCATGTTCGCCCAGGCACCGCCGACCACCGCCGAACCCGGCGCGGCGATCGAAGCGCAACCCACAACGCCCACCAAGCCACCCGACCCGCACGGGGCGGTCCGCGACCCAGGGTTCGTCATCTGGTCGCTGGTGTTCGCCGGTATACTACTCGTCGCGGCGGTCATCTTCGTCTTCTTCGACCGCTGGCGGAAGAAGCCGGTGGGCGAGTCGGCCCGCGACCTGTCGCTGAACCTGAACTCCTTCAAAGAGATGTATGAGAACGGCGAGATCACCGAGGCCGAGTACGAGCGGATCAAGGCGAAGTGGGCGGCGAAACTGAAGGGGCAGGCGGGCGGGCCGGCGGCGGCACTACCCGCCCCGCCGCCGGAGGCCGAGCCGGCACCGCCGCCCGAATAGTCCCCGGCCGCCTGACCCATCCGCCGCCGAACCCGCTACCGCTCCCACCGTTAACACCGTGCGCACCGGCGGATCAGGTGTGCCGGGTACGAAAAGTCGGGGAGATTGCCCTGCGGGTTCAGAATCGGTGAAGGTATATTTCAGCTCAAGTTCCGACCACCGCACACCGACCCACCAATCTTTCGGGGAGTCCGAATGGCCGAGCGAAGAGACGGCGAGGGCGGGGGCCGGAAGCCCCCCGGCGCCGCAGGCCGTAACCGCAACGCGTACTGCTCGTTCTGCCGCCGCAGCCACCGCGACGTGGGCCCGCTGGTGGAGGGGCCGAGCGACGTGTACATCTGCGGCGAGTGCATCGACCTGTGCCAGTCGATCATCGAGCAGGAGCGGAAGCGGCGGGGCACCGGCAAGGCCGACAAGTCGGCCAGCAACATCCCCTCCCCGCGGTTCATCAAGGAGAAGCTCGACCAGTACGTGATTGGCCAGCCGCGGGCGAAGAAGGCGCTGAGCGTGGCCGTCCACAACCACTACAAGCGGCTCCAGCACGGCGAGAACGGGCGGTCGAACGACGTGGAGATCGAGAAGAGCAACATCCTGCTCGTCGGGCCGACCGGGAGCGGCAAGACGCTCCTCGCCCGCACCATGGCGAAGATCCTCGACGTGCCCTTCGCCATCGGCGACGCCACGACGCTCACCGAAGCCGGGTACGTCGGCGAGGA
>JANNQE010001375.1:0-3602 GCA_031441625.1 Planctomycetia bacterium | reverse complement strand
CCGGGGGGGGCCTCCCGGCCCCCCCCGGTTCACTGGGTTCCCGGTTCCAATCCCGTTGCCCCCACATCACTTCGGCGGCATCGGCGCGTCCGGGGCGGCGGCCGGGCCTTTCATGAACTTGACGGCCGCGGCGCTGGTCGTCTCGTCGCTGATGGACGGGCTGTACGAGTACCCGATCTCGGACAGGAACTTGGCCGCCCTCGCCTCCTGAGCGCCTTTCGTCTTGGCCTCGGTGACGGCCGCGTTGATGCGTCCGAACAGCTTGGCCTTCTCCTCCGTCAGCCCGTCGCCCACGTTCGAGTTGAAGTCCCACCCGCGGACCACGTAGGTGGTGTTCGTGCCGGGGCCGGGCTTGCGGTTGTTCGGGTCCAGGCTCACCCACTTGTCGGTGCCCAGGTCGTAGTACCCGTCCACGATGGCCCCCCGCTTGGCCAGGTTGCGGGCCACCTCGGTGATGTCGTCCAGGCCGTCGGCGTTCGTGTCGAAGATGCCCACCAGCACCAGGTGGTCCTTGGCGTTCTTCCGGAACAGCGGGTTGTACAGCAGGTCGCCCTTCAGGATGCTGTTGCGGTTCTCGTCCCCCTCGTCGGTGATGCGGGCGGTGGACAGGTTCGGGCCGAGCACCGACACCACCTCGACCGACCCCTTGCTGGCCAGCTCGTCGGACACCACCGTCCGCCCCTCGGCGTCCAGGCTGGTCTTCCGCGCGCGGGTCAGGCCGTCGGTGCGGGCGGACAGCGGCTGCACGGTGAACGTCTGGCCCGGCCGCAGGCCGGCGTCCGACCCCACGTTGATCTCGACCGTCTTCGAGCCGGGCTTGCGGCCGACGATCGCCCCGTGCGGCACGTTCACCGGGAAGATGCCGATCTTGTCCTGGTCCGCCTCGCTCTTCTGGGCGAGGATCTGTTCGAGTTGTTTCCGCAGGCTTTCAGCGAGCTGCCGCTCGTCGGTCCACTTCGCCACCGCCTCATCCCTCTCGCGAGCCATCCCGCCCACCGATTTGTTGGTCTCGTCGCCCTTCTTGACGAACGTGTCGATGGCCGTCTTCTTCTCCGTCTCGACGGCGGTGATGGAGTCGTCCAGCTTCTTGATCTGATCGTCCACCTGCTTCTTGGCGGCGGTCAGGGCGGCCGTGTACTTGTCCTTCTCCGCCTTGTACTGGTCGGCGTCGTCCTTGGCGGTCTTCTTGGCCAGGTTGCTCTCGTGGAACATCCGCTCCCGCTCGGCCACCACCTTCACCATACGGTCGAGGATCGGGCCGGGGGACGGCTGCTTGGCCAGCACCTTGTCGCTGCCCGCTGGCGGCCACGCCCACGTGAACAGTTCTTGCGAGGTGATGTTGAACGGCCCGGTCCCGCCCGCCTCGATCGGCTTGCCGTCCGGCCCGTTCTTCACGGCGGCCACGCTGATGGCGATGACGCCCTTCTTCGGGTCCGGGTCGCTGAGGGCGGCCATGAGGGCGGCGTGCTCCTCTCTCAGCGCTTCGGCGTGGGTGCCGGGGTTCTGGATGGAGTTCTTGTCGTCTTCGGTGGCGGTGCCGACGAACGCCTTATACAGCTTCAGCTTCAGGTCCGACTGCTCCTTGGCGGACTGGGCCACCTTGATGTCGTCTTCCGCCTTCTTCTTGGCGACGGCGGCGTCGGCCACCGTCTGCTGGCCGGTCCAGAAGGCGACCCCCAGGCCGATGGTGGCCAGGATGAACAGCACCAGGAAGATGACCAGGATGGCGTTGCCGCCGCCTTCACCGCCGGACTTCTTGCTACGGGCCATGGCACTCCTCGCTGGGGCTGTGGGGTCGAGATCGGGTGGGCCGGACGTGAACCGTATTAACTGAGTGTAAATGCGGGGAATGGGGTGTCAATTGAAATGAGCGGCGAACCGGGGCGGGCGGGCGCGTTTGTAGGGGTGGTGTCGGAAAACGGGCAGCGGTGCGTAGCGGGTGCCGTCCGCCGCAGGTCGGACACCTGGGGATTCGGGGTGTCACGGCCCCCGACGGTTTTGATTCCCTACCACCGCCAACCCCGCCAGCATCAGCCCGCTCGTCACCGCCAGTTGCACGAGTGCCAGCGCCGCCACCGTCGCTTCGGCCCCGTAGTGCATCTGCGCGAACAGCCGCAGGACGAACGAGTCGTACCCCGGCGGGGCGACCACCTTCGCCGCGCTCACCTCGCCGACCGCCAGCGCCGTCACCCCCACCGCCGCCGCCGCGAACGCCCGCCACGTCAGCGGGGCGACCACCCACCGCCACTCGTCCCCGCCGTCGAGCGCCGCCGCTTCGGTCAACTCTTTCGGGATCGACCGCACCGCCGGCCAGATGACTGCGCACGCCAGCGGGAACAGCCGCACCACCGCCGCCCACAGCACCGGCAGCGGGGACGGCTGGTCGTAGAGCGCGAGCGCGACCGGGTGAACCGGCCCGGCCGACCGCCCGCCGAGCACCGCATCTTCGAGCAGCACCAGTTGAAGGGCGTCCCACTTCAACGCGAAGCCGACGAGCGGCCCCGGTGCGAGGAACAGGAAGACGCACACGCCCGCCAGCAACCCGGCGAACCGCCGACTCCGGGCAGCGTGCCAGCACGCCCGCCACGCCAGCCACGCCGTCGCCACCCCCGCCACCGCCGCCCACAGTACGCTCGTGAGGATCACCTGCCAGTTCGCCCGCACCGCGTTCGACAGGTTCGCCAGCAGCCCGCCGGCCGACGCTTTGATGAACAGCGCGACCAGCGGCACGCCGAGGCACAACAGCACCACCAGCCCGCCGGCGACCACCCAGCCCCAGCCGACCAGCGGGCGGGCGAAATGTACATCGGCACTCACCCGCACCCGGCGGACGGCCAGCATTCCCACCACCGCCCCGGCCGCCCACACCGGCAGCGTGACCGCCACCGCCGCCCCCACCCGCGACAGGTCGCCGACCAGTTGCGTGTACACCTCCTCGGCGAACGTGCGGACCATCATCGAGTCGGTGATCGGGATCTCGGTGGCGGTCTGCACGCCCACCCACCCGGCCGACACGACCGCCGCGAGTGCGGCCCGCGGCAGCACCACCCGCCACAGCACGGCCGCCCGCCCGCCGCTCAGGGTGGCGTCGTCTTCCAGAATCTGGTCGGTGCGGGTGAGCACCCCGCTCACAATCCACGCCACCCACGGCACCGCCGCCATGCCGTGAACCCACCCGGCCGGCAGCAGGCCGGTGTTCCACGCCCGCCACGAGACGGCACCCGGTTCGAGCGTCATGCTCGGCAGCCACCCGCCGAGCACCGCCTGCCACGCGACGGCCGTGACCGGCAGCGGCACGGCCAGTCCGACCAGCACGGCGGCAAGCAAGACACGGGCGGGGAATGTCGGCCCGCGGGCGACGACGACGGCCAGCAGCGAGCCGAGGGGCACGGCGACGGCGACGGCAATGAGAGCGAGCAGGGCGGTGTTGGCGAGGAGCGAGGCGAGGCGGTCCCACTCGGCGAAGGCGGCGAACGCGCCGGGGCGGAACAGCTCGGACAGCACCGGCGGGAGGAGCGGGCCGGCGAGCAACAGCAGGAGGAGCGCGGGGAGCAGGCGGCGGGGCATGGGGTGAAGTGTAGTGCCGCAGTCTGGTGGGGGGG
>JANNQE010001374.1:0-4570 GCA_031441625.1 Planctomycetia bacterium | reverse complement strand
GCGGTACCGGAACCGCCGTCGCGGGCACACGCTGATGATGAAGAACGTGGCCGGACTGCACAACCGCATGTTCGGGTGACCCGCCCGCGGGAGGGGAGACCTCCACCCTCACCGTCCGACCACTTATCGCGCAGCGACTCTATTTTGACGACACGTCGCCTTCGCTGTGGGCGGCATCCGCCAACCCGGCCACGTCGCCGAGCTGACCGTACATGACCACCAGTTGGTGCTCCTGCGCGATCTGGGAGATCACCAGACTCCGCAGGAGATCGGCCTGAACGAGGCGGGCGTCGCGGCTGGCGTCCGGCACCGCCGGGACGGTCGAGGCGGCGGGGGCCGGTCGCTTGAAGAAGTAGTCGGCCAGGACGCGGGCCGCCTCGCGCTGGTAGCGGACGAGCTTCTCGCGGATCTCTTCGCGGACCTTGCCGGCGTTGATCGAGAACAGCCACCCCGTCAGGGTGTCGAGGTCGATCACCATAAAGTCTCGCTGCTTAACGTCTTCGGCACGCTTGGTCATAATGACCAATCGTGCCCACGCCTCCTTTTTCAGCTTCCTTCTTTGGGTCGAAAGGTCGACCCCCATCGCCTCGCACAGCAGGTTGAGGTTCACCCACACCTTGCCGTCCTTCAGACACGCCTCGAGCGTGTCGCCGTGGAAGTCGATCGTCACCAGGTTGCCGACGAAGTCGCAGGACCAGATCGGCACCGTTTCCGAGGCCGCGGAGCGTGGTCGGGCCGAGAACACTCGAAACTCGCCGATCAGCCCGCCTCGACCCCGGTCGTCCGTGCTCGATAGGTTCTTCCATCCGCTATGCCATGACGACCACACGACGATGAGCCGAGAATGCGGTCTGACTGAGTGCTATTTCCAGTCCTTGCCTCGCACTCAGCAGTCATGGACCCAGTCGGCCATCCCGGCCGACCTGTGTCACATACGGCAGGATACCACTCGCAGTCCACGATGTTCAAAGCGGCGGGGTACGACACGCTCTCCGTCGGCAAGATGCACTTCAACAGCCAACTGAAGCACGGGTTCGACGTGCGGATCGACGCCCCCGACCACCGCAAGGAGTTGAACGCCCGCAAGCCGCAAGCGCTGCCCGACGGCGTGGACGTGCAACCGAAGTGGCAGCCGTTCAAAGACCCGGCGGCGGTCTGGCTGAACTCGAAGGCGTTGCCGTTCGGGGCGACCGCGGCCGACATGCCCGGCACGTTCTACGCGGCGAAGGGGGCCGAACTGCTGGCCGCGAAGCGTGACAAGCCTTTCTTCCTGATGGTCAGCTTCTACGAGCCGCACTCGCCGTTCCATTTCCCGGTGGAAGACCGCGGCGCGTTCGACCCGAAGACGTTCAGCGTGCCGAAGGTGGGGGCCGAAGACGACTGGCACATCCCGGCCATCTTCCGCGACCTGACCGCCGCCGAGAAGCAGGGCATCACCGCGGCGTACTACACGTCGGCCGCGTTCCTCGACCGCAACGTCGGCAAGGTGCTCGACGCGCTCAAGAAGGCCGGGCTGGAAGACAACACCATCGTCGTGCTGACCGGCGACCACGGGTACATGCTCGGCCACCACGGGCGGTTCGAGAAGCACTGCTGCTACGAGCCGGCCGTGCGTGCCCCACTGCTGGTGCGGGTGCCCGGCGTGCCACCGGGGATCACGACCGCGCTGACCGAGTTGATTGACGTCGCGCCGACGCTGCTCGAGGCGTGCGGGGTGAAGGTGCCCGACGGCGTGCAGGGGAAGTCGCTGCTGAAGCTGATGAACGGGAAGGCGCACTTCCACCGCGATCAGGTGTTCGTCGAGTACAGCGAGAATGAGGAGGCGATGGTCAGGACGGCCGAGTGGAAGCTGATTTACACCACCGGCGCACGCAAGCGGGAGGACGGGTACGAGACCGGCAAGCCGCTGCCCGGCCGCGTGGTGCAGATGTTCGCCGTGAGGGCCGACCCGGACGAGACGACGAACCTGGCGACGAAGCCGGAACACGCCGAGCGGGTGAAGGAGTTGACGGCGGCGCTTGAGAAGCACCTGACCGCCACCGCCCGCGAGCCGAAGCTGATCCCGGACACGACCGACGTTCACGCGCGGCTGGCCCACCTGCTGCAACCGCGGGACGTGAAGTAGGAGAGCACTGCACCTGTTGTAGGTCGGGCCGCCGTTCGCCGTCAGGCGAACAAGCCCAGCGGCCAGCGTTGACGTGTCTCACCGGCGGGGCTTGCGGTCCTTCGGACCTGCTCGACACCGCCCTACCAGAGGCGGCCCGTCACCCCGCCTGGGCCATCGTCCGTTCGCAGTCGGCGATCTGCGCCCGGCCGACGAAGAACTTCATCAGCGCGACCGACAGCACGCCCAGGCCGATGAACAGCACCATGCCGCCGATCACCAGCCACAGGAACGGCTTCGCCTCGTACCCGGTGGCCGGGTCGTCGGGCAGGTAGTACACGGGGAACGCGGTGCCCTCGGCCCGCACGCCGGGGTACTGCGGGTACTTTTTGGTGCCGACGGTGTACGTGGCCGAGATGTGGTTCCGCTTGGCCCACTTGGGGGCGTCTCCGGCGGCCACGTGGCAGGTGGCCGTCACCTCCTTCACGCCCGTGTACCACTGCCAGCCCATGTACAGCATTACCCCGGCCGCGGCGAGCACGAGCACTCCGACGATGATGCCCTTGAACCCCGGCGACTGGCCCCACTGCCGGAACACCTCTTTGGGCGTCGCCTTCGGCTGGGGGGCGGCCGATTGCGCCTCCTCCAGGTGCTGTGTGGGCATCAGCCCGGCGGCGTCGTTCAGGTTGGCATTGCACTTGCGGCAATTGGCGGGGAGCGGGCTGCCGCTCGTCTCGAAGTGGATCTCGCCGCACTGCGGGCACAACCGGGCCATGGCGCGCGTTCCGTGGGGGTGTCAGTACTGGCGGCCAAGTGTAGGACACGAACGGCGGAGTGGTCTGCTCGCTCCGCGAGCGGAATTCAAGCCCGCTCGCGGAGCGAGCAGGCCACTACCCGACCCGAGCCGCCAACTCCGCCGCCGTCAGCCCGCGGATGAGGAACACCTTGTTGCGGTTCTTCTCCCCGCTCAACAGCTCCACCTGGGAGCGTTTCACCCCGAGCCAACTTTTCAGGTATTCCACGAGCGCCGCGTTCGCCCGGCCGTCTTCCGGCGGGGCGGTGACGGCGATCTTCACGGCGTCCCCGTGCCGGCCGAGGACGGCGTCCTTCTTCGCCCCCGGTTGGGCACGCACGGCCAGAGTCGCGCCTTCCGGGTGTGCCTGAATCATCGCCCGTCCCCGCGTGTCAAGTGGTGTGGGCAGGATGTCATCTCGCCGGCCGATGGCCAGTTGAAAACATCACACCCGCCCCTTGTGTGCCCGGTGCGTGCGCGGTACAGTCGGCGCGTTGTCGGGATCGTCGTTCGGGTGGTTCCCCTTCATCTCGTCCCCCGGAGTCCGACCATGTCACGCCAGTGTCGTCGAAGTGCGTTCACGCTGATCGAGTTGCTCGTCGTCATCGCCATCATCGCCATTCTCATCGGCCTTCTGCTGCCGGCCGTACAGAAGGTGCGGGAGGCCGCCGCCCGCATGAAGTGTAGCAACAACCTGAAGCAACTGGCCCTGGGCGTCCACAACCACCACGACCAGTACGGGTACATCCCCGCCGGCACGTCGCCGTGGGCCGAGGGCGGGCCGACCCCCCGCACCGGCCGCGGGTGGATCCTCGAGACCCTGCCGTTCCTGGAACAGGACAACCTGTTCCGCACGTTCGAGCCGTCGCGGAACGGGGACATGTTCGCCACCCCGGTCGCCCAGGGGTTGATGCTGTGCCAGCCGCAGATGGGCACCGTGCTGCCGGCGTTCACCTGCCCGTCGGACACGTCCGAGCGGACCTCCACCGGGCAGGCCCAGTGGGGCGGCATCCGGGTGGCGGTCACCAGCTACAAGGGAGTGATCGGGCACACGAACATGGGCACCGGCTGGCCGGACAGCCCGTCCGGGCTGGTGGACGGGCACAACACGGTGAACAACACCGGCCTGTTCTTCCGCAACAGCCGGCCGGTGCGGATCACCCTGGTGGCCATCACCGACGGCACCAGCAACACGCTCATGATCGGCGAGGACGTGCCGAGCGAGAACAACCACAGCGCCGCCTACTACTCGAACGGCGACTACGCCAGCACGCACGCGCCGCTCAACTTCTTCCCCACCCCGCCGGGGTCGCAGGCGGGCAACTGGCCGCGGGTGATCAGCTTCCGCAGCCGGCACACCGGCGGGGCCAACTTCGCCATGGCCGACGGCAGCGTGCGGTTCGTCCCGCAGAGCATCGACCGCCTGCTGTACCAGCGGATGTCCACCCGCGCCGGCGGCGAGGTGGCCAACCTGCCGTGACCGATTGGCAGGTCGCGGTCGAACTGCTCCCGCAGGGAGCGTGAGGCCCGACGCCCAACCACCATCCCGAACTCGCCCTCTGGCGTCGGGCCTTGCTCCCGCTCCGCGGTCGCTCGACCCGACCTACTTCGGTGTCCCATGACCCGCCGCCTCGCCCTCGCCCTGCTCCCCCTCGCCGCCCTCGCCCTCACCG
>JANNQE010001373.1:0-2229 GCA_031441625.1 Planctomycetia bacterium | reverse complement strand
GCAACGACGAGCGCGCTCGTCGTTGCCTCGCGGCGAACCGACGCAGTTGCCGTTGCACACCCCTTTCGCCACGGCTATACGCCCGGCACGCGGGACTTGAATCTTTTTTCGCCACACGCACCGACCGGGGGGAAGGGGATGCGGCGGGCCGTCAGTTTGATTGCCACCGGCGTGGGGGTCGTCGCCTTCGGGCAGACGCCGCCACCCGCCGCGCCACCGCCCGCGCCGCGTGTGCTCATCGCCCAATCCGGCATCACACCGCCGCCCGAGACCGTCTACACCGCCACCCGCCCGAGTGCGAGACCCGCCACCGAACCGGCCGACAACGTCTACCCCATCACGCTGTCCGCCGCCCTCAAACTGGCCGGCTCCCGCCCGCTCGACATCGCCATCGCCGACCAGCAGGTGACGCTCGCGTCGAAGCAGCTCGACCGCGCGAAACTGGCGTGGGTGCCGAACCTCGTCGTCGGCATGGACTACTACCGGCACGAGGGCGGGCAACAGAACTTCGCCGGCGACATCGTGCGGAGCAGCCGCGGCAGCTACATGGTCGGGGCCGGGCCGAACGCCGTGATCTCCATCACCGACGCCGTGTTCGGCCCGCTCTCGGCGAAGCAGGATTTGAAAGCCCGCTCGGCGTACCGGCAGGCGGTCGAGAACGATGTGGCTCTCGCGGTGGTGGAAGCGTACTTCGCCACGCAGCAGGCCCGCGGGGAGTTGGCCGGGGCGGTGTTGGCCGAAGAGAAGGCCCGCGACGTGACGGAGAAAACGGTGAAGCTGGCCGAAGCGCTGGTGCCGCCGCTGGAAGCGAGCCGGGCGAAGGTGGAACTGGCCCGCCGCGAGCAGGCCGTGTCCACCGCCCGCGAGCGGTGGCGGACTGCGAGCGCCGAGCTGGTGCGGCTGCTGCGGCTCCCGCCCGGCGTGCTGGTCGAGCCGGTCGAAGACCCGTACCTGCCCGTCACCATCATCGACCCGAACGCGACGGCCGAAACGCTGCTGCCCATCGCCCTCGCCACCCGCCCGGAGTTGGCCGGCCAACAGGCACTCGCGCAAGCCTCCGCCGAGCGGCTGAAACAAGAGAAGGCGCGGCCGTGGCTGCCGAGCGTGGGCGTGCGGAGCGTGTCCACGAACCCGAGCGGGTCGCTGGGGTACGGCGGGTTCGGCGGCGGGCCGAACGACACCCGGCAGGCGTTCGGCAGCCGGTTCGACATGAGCGCGCAACTCCTGTGGGAGTTCCAGGCGTTCGGGCTGGCGAACCGCGTGAAGGTGGGCGAGCGGCGGGGCGAACAGCAGATCGCACTGCTGGAGTTGGCCCGCACGCAAGACCGCATCACGGCCGAGGTGAGCGCGGCGTTCGCGCAAGCCAAAGCCGCCGGCGAACGGCTGGTGAAGGCCGAGCCGGCGTTGCGTGAGGCGGTGGAGTTGGTGGACGACAGCATGAAGGGGATGGGGCAGACGAAGCGGGTGGGCGGCACCAACGTGCTGATCGTCCGCCCGATGGAGGTGGTGGCGGCGGTGCAGATGCTGGCCCAGGCGAACGCCGACTTCTATGCGGCCGTGGCCGACTACAACCGCGGGCAGTTCCGGTTGTATCGCGCCATCGGGCACCCGGCCGGGGTGCTCAGCGGGGCGGTCGAACCGAAGGCGGTGGTGGTGCCCGCGGCGACCACTCCCGCACCGATTCCGGCCGAACCGCCTTCGCACCCGACGCACCTGCCGCCGATTGGCTCCGCAGTGTCACCGGAGGGTGTCGTTCATCACGCCGACGCGCGAGTGGTCGTGTCGCCGCTGTCGCCCCACTTCAACACCAGTTGGCGCGACCTGCCCGTCGGCCGTGAAATGGTGTACCGCAAGAGTTCGGTGCTGGTCGTGGCGTCGAACGTGGTGCCGGCACCGGCGTCCCCACCGCCCGCAGAGTTGCCGGCCGTGAGTGCCGAACCGCTGTGGCAATCCGGAACCGCACCGTCGCGGACGCCCGCACCTTCACCTTCACCTGTACCCGTCCCGGCACCGCCGCCGAAGCCGGCCCCCGTCGAAGAGCCGTTGAACTGGAACAAGGCGAAGTAGGTGCCGGGTGGAACCGGGAACGCAGTGACCGGGTGAGTCGTTGGCCACCCCGTCACAGCGTTCCCGGTTACACAGCGCGAATAAACAACCCCCGTGCCTTACCCCCCGCGTCCGGTCAAGCGCCCCCACGCACTCCAGCTCGCCCAGCTCGCCCCCCCCCGG
>JANNQE010001372.1:0-7836 GCA_031441625.1 Planctomycetia bacterium | reverse complement strand
CAGGCGGCTCACGCCGCCGGTTCACCGAGTCACCACTCGCGACACCTTCAATGACGGCGTGCTACAGTTCAACACCCCCTGCCCTCGGGTGTTCAGATGCCGTCGAACATTTCCTGCCCCGGCTGCGGCCACGAGGGGCGGTTGCCGGATGCCCTGCCCGCCGGGGCGGTGCTCACCTGTCACGTGTGCCGGGTGAAGTTCCCCGCCCAACCGCTGGTGCCCGCGCACGAGCCGGCCGACCCGCACGGACTGGGCGTGTGGGTGGGCGACGCCATTTCCTCCACCCCGCTCCCCCCGCCGCAGACGGTGCCGCCCCCCGCACTCCCGGTGCCTCCCCCGCCGCCCGTCGTCACCCCGCACAATGCCGCCGCGCATTGGCAGTGGGTGCGGACCGAGGTGGAGCAGTTTGATTTGTACGTCGCCCGGCAGTTGGCCCTGTTCCAGAAGATGCGGGAGCAGTTGGCCACGTTCGAGTCGAAGACGCGGGGCGAGGCGATCGTCAAGCAGCAGGCGCTCGACCGCGACCGGGCGCTCCTCGACGCGCGGACGAAGGAGCTGGACGCGCAGGAGGCGAAGATCTCGGCCGCCCTGAATTTGCAGGCGGAGGAGCTGCACGGCGAACTGGAACAGCAGGTGGCGGCCGAGCGAGAGAACCTGGCCAAGCGGGCCGAAGCGCTGGCCCGCACCGAGCGGTCGCTCGAGCGCCGCATGTTCGAACTCGACGAGATGGAGAAGGGCGTCCGCCGCGAGCTGGAAGACGCCGCCGGCCGGTTCGGCTCGCACCCCGCGCCAGCGGTGTACGACACCGCCCTCACCCCCGGCTGACGAGTGGCCGTTACGCGAACGGGTGGACGGGTCGGCACACCTCTGGGAGAATCAATCTCTCGACCCCGAGGCGACTGCCATGCTCCGCCTCGCGTTGCGCCGACTCGTGGGCCGAGCGGAACACGCGGATGGCGATTTCGGAGGGGTTGGCGACGAGCAGTTTGGTGAACTGGTGGACGGCGACCGGCATCCCGGCGAACCCTCGGCGGCGGAGAGAGGCGAGGGGGATGATAGGGAAGCGGGTGTGCCGCCATGAGCCGTGGCGGTGTCACCGCTTGGCGTAGGCCTGCTTGTACCGGCGGAAGAAGAGGAAGAAGACGGCCGGGCCGAGGGCGATGACTGTCACGATCAGCCCGACGCCGATCCCGAACGAGGTGAGCATCCCGCCGCAGCAGTCGCCCCGCTGGCGGACGATCAGGTGCATGGGCACGGCCACCAGGAATTCGAGCACGCTGCCGGCGAGCAGGGTCTTGTACAGGCGGCCGTTCAGGGTGAGCGGGTCGATAGAGCGGGACACATACCAGAAGACGCCCGACCAGAGGAGCCAGACGAGAGGGACAGCCACAAACAACGTGTTATACATTTCGCGGCTTCGGACCAATTCGCTGGCCGCCAGTCCGAACCCGGCGAACACTATGGCCGCCAGCAACCCCGACCCGATCAGGGGGAGCCAAATCCGCTGCCGGCGGGACGGGTCCGGCCACGCCCGGATCGGAACGACGAGCAGGGACGCCCCGCCGCCGAATACGATCAGGAAGTACACGGCCGCGATCAACAGATGCCCGCCCGCATGTTGCGGCTCTTGGGCCGCGAACAGCAGGTACATCACCACCGGCCCGAGCGTGATGAGAGAGGCCAGCATGACGTACAGCACGAACACCAGCACCACCCACCACGGGCGGGGGGTGGCGGGATGCGGTTGCCTCTCCGGTTCGCGGTCGTCGTCCGACTCTCGGTCGTCTGGCGAGTAACGGCTCGCCACCCGTGGGCGGGCGGGTGGGGGTTCAGGCGGCGGGGCTGAAGTGGTAGTTCGAACCGCAACGGGTGTGGCTCGGGGCGGCGGAGCCGGCGGGGGTTCGGGGGGCGGCAGTTCATGGGGGATGGCGACGGGCGGTGGGGCCGACGCGGGAGCGACGGGCGAGAGACTCATCGGGTACCCGCACCCCGGGCAGGCGGGCGCCCGATCCGACACCCGCTTCCCGCACTCGGGGCAGTCCACAAGAGCCATAACATCTTCCTTGGATTGTCAGCAACTGGAACAGGTGATTGGGGCGACCCCGTCTGTTCACCGTTTACGCCCCGGTGTCGGTCTGTACTGTTTCCGGCTTCGGGTGCGTCCGCAGGTACTCCCGCAGGGCGGCGTTCACCGCACCGGCGTGGCGTGGGCAAGGGGCACTCTCGACCGCAGTTCGTCGTCGTCAATGGCGCCGAGCGAGCGGTCGAGGTGGGCCTCGCCCAAGAAGCCGAGGTGCGCCATCAGTTGACCGAGCCGCACGTCCGGCGACAGGTCGGCCACCTCCGCCATCGCTTCTTGTTGGGTGTCCGAGGTCATGGCAACACGTCCTCGATGGTCGGCTCCGGGGTGAACGCCTTGGGAAACTGGCCGATCACTTCAAGGCGGATGAGCACACCGGGGGCGAGTTTGGCGATGCGGGTGGCCCGTGTCACGAAATTGTACAGCATCAGCACGCCGTCCGAACCCTCGACCCACGACACATCTCGTAACGGCGGGCAGACTTCCCGCCGAGGATGGTTTACACTACTCCGGTGCCGCTCCGCCTCGAACGGATTCCGCCATGCCTGCCGTCCCCCTGCCCGTCGCCCTGGAAGAGAAGCTGGACGACGTGGCCGCCGAGGTCCGGCGGTTGCGGGTGCTCCGCGGGGCGAGCTGGTTCGCCGCCGTCACGTTCGCCATCCCCCTGATCGCCGTCAGCCTGGACGTGTGCTTCGACCTGTCCGGCCTCGCCCGCGGGCTGCTCCTCGCCGGCTGGCTGCTCGTCGCCGTGCTGCTCGGCTGGCTGCTCGTCGTCCGCCGGCTGCGGGGCGACATCCCGCAGGCCGAGTTGGCCGCCGCCATCGAGCGCGAGTTCCCCAACCTGGCCGAGCGGTTGCGCACGCTGGTGGAGTTGAGCGAGCACGCCGAACCGGGCAACGGGTCGAAAGGGATGATCAAGCTGCTGGCCGCCGAGACGGAGAAGCGGGCGAAGAAGATGGACTTCGGCAAGGTGGCCCCGACCGGGTTCAGCCTGCGGATGGCCGGGGCCGCGGTGCTAGTCGGGCTGATCGCCATCACCCCGCTGTTCGCCTTCCGCGGGGCGACCGAGCGGGTGCGGCGGCTGGTGCTGCCGTGGTACGTGCCGCCGGTCGAAGTGCCGTACTCGCTGACGGTCACGAGCGGCAACCCGATCGTGAAGCGGGGCGAGCCGGTCACGCTGTCGGCGTACCTGGAACGCACCAAGCCGGACGGCGATTTGCCCACCACGGCCACGCTCGTGTATCGGGTGGTGGGCAACGGTGAGGAGCGGCGGCTGCCGATGAGCGGGGACGACAAGGCGGCGTTCACCGTCACCCGCCCGAAAGTGGACGCCGAGTTCGAGTACCGCGTCGAGTGCGGCGAACGGAAGAGCGAGTGGTTCGGCGTGTCGGTGGTCGATCCGGTGGAAGTGGACGAGGCGAAGAGCAAGATCACGGTGACGTACCCGAAGTACGCCGACCTGCCGGACGTGGAGCAGAAGTGGGGGCAGGTGAAGACGCTCCAACACGGGTCGGCGAGGTTCGAGTTGCGGCTCACCCGCGAGCCGGCGGACGTGCACGTGGAGTGGCGGGCGGGCGACCTGAAGGCCGACCAGGGCGGCATCGACCTGACCCGCACTGTCGCGTTCAGCGACGATCGCCGCACGGTCAGATTGAAGGTGCCGTGCCCGACGAACGGCACCGTGCGGTTCACCCTGTTCGCCGACAAGAAGGTGCGAACCGACGTGCCCGTGGCGGTCGAGGCCGACGCCGACCAGCCGCCCAAGTTCGACCGCGCGGCCGGCGTGCCGACCGAGCTGCGGGAGGTGAAGAAGGACACGCAACTCACGTTCGACGTGGCCGTTTCGGACGACGTGGGCGTCGGCGAGGTGTTCTTCGACTACGCCCCGACCACCGACGACGCGGTCAACTCCGAAGTGCTGAAGCTGACCCCCGGCGACAAGCGGGCCGAGGGCAAGGTGACGGTGAGCCTGGGCGGGAAGGCGGCGCTGGGCGACACCATCCGCGTGCGGCTGCGGGCGACCGACACGCGGTCGATCCCCGAACTCGGGCTGAAGCCGAACGAGACGACGTTCCCGGCGAGCGGGTGGGCACTGGTGCGGGTGGTGGAGAACGCCCGCCCGCTGAGCGAGCAGGACGTCATCGCCCAACAGGAAGGGCTGCGGAAGAAGCTGGACGCCGCCGCCGCGAAGGTGGCCGAGGCGAAGAAGACGACCGACGAGTTGAAGAAGGCGGCCGAGGGCAAGCCGACGCTCACGCCCGCGCAGGCCGGCGAAGCCGCCGCCGCCCGCGAGCAATCGCAACAGGCGGCCCGGATGCTGGAAGATTTGGCGGGTGACGCCGGCCGAACGCCCGAACTGGTGCCGCTCGCCGAAGCCGCCCGCAAGGTGGCGAACGACCCGCTGGCGGGGGCCGAAGACGAACTGCGGAAGGCCGGCACCGACCCGAAGGCGGACGCCCGCGACGAGAGTTTGAAAGCCGCACAGAAGCAGCTCGCCGCCGCCGCCGAGCAGATTCAGAAGTTGAAGAAGCAGAACGACGACCTCGCCGCCGCCCGGCTGGATCGGTCGAAGCTGAACGACCTCGCCGACCGGCAGGAACAACTGGCGAAGGAGGCGAAGGGGGCCGACGCGGAGAAGCAGAAGGAACTGGCCGAGCGGCAGAAGGAGTTGGCCGAGGAGTTGAAGAAGTTGCAGGAGGAGAGCGAGGCACTGAAGAAGGCGAGCAAGGAGGCGACGAAGCAGCGGGGCGACGAACTCGGCAAGCAGGCGCAAGAGTTGGCCGACCGCGTGCGGGAGAACGACGCGGCCGTCGAGAAGAGCCGGGAGGCCGCCCGCCGGCAGCAGAACGGCGAACTGGCGAAGGAGCAGAAGAAGCTGAACGAGAAGGTGGAGAAGCTGGGGGCGAAGGCCGGCGACAACCCAATTGACAAGAAGCCGTTCGACGACGCCGAGGGGCTGCTGGCCAAAGAGAAGACGGCCGACGCCATGACCGCGCAGGAGAAGGCCGCCCGCGAACTCGACCGCCTCGCCGAGGAGATGAGCAAGCGGGCCAAGGACCGCGGCGACCCGAAGGCCGCCGCCGAGCAACTGAAGCGGTGGCAGGAAGACCTGAACCGCCGCAGTGCCGACGCCGCCAAGGGCAACCCCACGCCGGCCGACAAGGACAAGCTGGCCGCCGAGCAGAAGGCCATCGAGAAGGCGACCGAGCGGCTACAGTTGCCGCCGAAGGCGGACGAATTGGAGAAGCTGAAGCGGGACGCCAAGGAGGGTGCCGCGACCGCAGGCGAGCAGTTGCAGAAGTCGCCGGCCGACGCCGCCGAGGCGCAGAAGAAGGCCGCCGACGCGCTCGGGCAGTTGGCCGACAAGACGCCATCCAACCAGCAGCGCCGCGACACCGCCAAAAGGGAGTTGGATAAGCTCCACAACGCGCAGGAGCAGTTGGCCGAAGACGCGAAGAAGGCGGCCGACGCCGCGAAGGGCAACCCGGACGCCGCCGCCACCCGAGACGAGTTGGCGAAGAAGCTTCAACAGCAGGCGGAGAAGCAGGACGAGTTGGTGCAGAAGCTCAAAGACCTCGACACGCCCGGCGCGGAGAACCGCCGCGAGAAGGCCGCCACCTCCGGCCAGAACGCCGCCGACGACCTGAAGGGCGGGTTGCCCCAAGACATCCCCGCTTCGCAAGAACAGGCCAAGCGGCAGATGGACCGCCTGGGCGAAGCGCTCGAGGGCAAGACGCCGGCCGACGAGAAGGCGTCCGAGTTGGCCCGCCTGCAACGCGAGATGACGAAGAACTTGGACAAGGCGAAAGCGCCCGAAGATCTGCAACGCCTTCAACGCCAGCAGCAAGACTTGAACCGCGAGGTGCAGAAGCTGAAAGCCCCGGACGCCGCCGGCCCGCTCGCCGACGCTCAAGACGCCGCCAAGGCCGCCGACCGTGCCGCGCAGAAGCCGACGCCCGACGTGGACGAGTTGAAGAAGAAGGGGCAGGACGCGGCCGACGCGCTCGACAAGCTGGCCGAGCGGTTGGGCGGGGAGTCGCCCGAGCAGAAGCTGGAGCGGATGGCCAAGAACCGCGCCGCCGAGGCCGAGAAGGCGAAGCAGGCGGAGGGCACGCGGGCCGACCTGACCCGCAGCCGAGACGCCCAGCGGCAGGCCGAACGCGACCTCGCCGAGTTGAACGACACCCGCACCGGCGAGGCTCAAGCGGCCAAGAAGAAGCTTCAAGACGCGCTCGACAAGTTGGCCAAGACGCCCGAACCGGACAAGGCCCGCGCCGCCCAACAGGACGCCGCCGACGCCGCCCGCAAGCTGGCCGACGCGGTCAAGAAGAAGGGCGACCGCGCGTCCGCCGATAAACTGCCCGAGCCAAAGGACAGCGACCCGGCCGACGCCACCGACCCGGCCAACACGCTGCCCACCGAGAAGGACGCCGAGAAGGCCCGCGACCTGGCCAAGCAACAACGCCAACTCCGCGACGACGTGGCGAAGGCGGCCGAGAAGCAGGGCAAGGGCGAGCCGATGAAGCCGGCCGACGGCGACCCACTCGGCGACCGGGCGAAGGAGCAGGCGGACATCGCCAAGAAGGCGGGGGAGTTGGCCGAGCAGGCGAAGGGCGAGGGCGACCCGTCGGGCGAGCCGGCCGACGCCGGGGCGAAGGCCGCCGACCAAGCGGCCAACCAACTGAAAGCGGGCGACCCGGCCGAAGGGCAGAAGGCCGGCGAAGATGCCGCGCAGAAACTGCGGGGGGCCGCGAAGGCCGCGCAGAAACCGGAGTTGAAGGCGAAGGCCGAGGAGTTGGCCAAGCGGCAGGAGGGGTTGAACAAGCAGCGGGGCGAGGCCGACCCGTCGGCGGTGGCGGCGCGTCAACAGGCCCGTCAGGGTGAATTGAAGGCCGACGCCGAGAAGTTGGCCGACAAGGCCGATCAGGCCGCGAAGGAGACGGGCAAAGATTCCCCCGCGGCGAAGAACCTGGGCGACGCCGCCGACGCCGCCCGCAACGCGGCGAAGCAGATGGAGCAGGCCGAGCGGGCCGGCAAGAACGGGCAGGCGGGTGACGCGAGCAAGGCCCGTCAGGAGGCCGAGAAGAAACTGGAGGACGCCGCCCGCGCCGCCCGCGGCAGCACCCAGCAGCCCGACCCGAACGCCAAACCCGACCCGAACGCCAAGCCGACCGACGACGCCGTGAAGGACGCCGCCAAGCAGATGCAGCAGGCCGAGCAGGGGCTGAAAAAAGGCGACGGCAAAGGAGCGTCCGACGCCGCGGGCAAGGCGGCCGACGACCTGAAGAAGGCGTCGGACCAGTTGGCGAAGGGACAGGGTCAGGGCGACGGTCAGCCGAAGGATCTGAAGCCGAACGAGAAGGGGGGCAACAGCCCCGGCGCCGGCGGGGGCACGTCCGGCGAGGTGCCGAGCATCGTGGTGGAGAACCTGGGCAAGTCGTGGGGCGAACTGCCCGGCGACGTGAAGTCGAAGATCACCCAGGAGCTGAAGGCGAAGTACGGCGACGACTACGCCCGCGTCATCAAGCTGTACTTCGAGCAACTCGCGGAGAAGAAGTAGCAGCCGCGAGCGGCTTAGCGGCCCGCTAAGCCGCAAGCGGCGAACTCAAGGGACCCTCGTGATTCGTACTCTCCTCACCGGCCTCGTCTTCGCCCCATTGCTCACGGCCGCGCCACCGAAAGAACACACGCGCGAACCGTTCGAGGACGCCGTCGATCGCGGACTCGCCTACCTCGCGCGGTCGCAGCACAAGAAC
>JANNQE010001371.1:0-12149 GCA_031441625.1 Planctomycetia bacterium | reverse complement strand
GTCCTCAGCAAAGTTTGGGTGCAAGCGTATGCAGCGTACCTCCACGCTCAGCCACTCCCGAAAGAGGTGAGTTACCGACCGCGAGAAACCAAAACACCTGCAATTGCAGCGTAAACTCGGGGATCGGGGCAACGGCACCCGACCCGAGAGACCTGCTGCTGAGACAGCTCCGGCTTTTTCGCATAGATGTCGCTGAGGATTATGACCTGCGCCTCGTATGGCAGGAAGTCCCAACTGTAAACCCGGAACTCTGTGGTCAACAGATCGACTGCCTTCAGTAGCGCTTTCTGCGTCCGTGCCGCCAGAGCGACCATCTGGTCCCGTGACAACTTGCGGAGGCTGAAGACCTGGGTACGCTTGACACTCTGGCTCTCGATCGCCGATAGGCACTTCAGCACCGTGCCGCCATCGATGTCCTCGAACCCTTTCCGCCCGAGGGCGTCCTTGATCTTTTCCGTAACCTCGTTAAGGTCGAAAGTCTGCGACCACGTTGCGGCGACCATCAGGTCATAGGTCGAGAGCTTTGTCCCAGAACTGTTAACCCGCTCGAAAATAGGACATACTTCCTCGACGGTCAGGTCCGTGAGCGTGACCACCGGGATCAGATACTTGGTGATAGCGTCAAAGATACCAACGAACCGCTTGTCCAACTCCTCGTGGTCGCGGTGGGTACGAAGAGCTTGACGGAAGTCCAGCAACTTTGTGGAGTCGGAATACCGCCGTAAAGGGAAGATGTGAACCGCGCTTTGAGAAGGGAGCTTAATAAACTCTTCGGTTTCCAAGTCATAAGCGGCAGCAAATCCACCGGTGGACTCTGGTGCCCCAAGGCAAGAATAGATTACTGTCAGACGTTGCTGGCCATCCAGTACGTAATCTGTCGGGTCCAGATCCTCGGTAGCGGGTAGAGCGAAGTTGCCAATGTTGCGCTCTGTGCGCATCTTGGTGTGCGTCTTCCAGATCAGCAGGCTACCGATAGGGTAGTTGCTGGCGAGGCTGTCGAGCAACTCAAGGGCCTGTTGCTCGCTCCAAACATAGCCCCGCTGGAATTGAGGCACCTTGATCTCCCCCTTCCGGATATCCGCAACCAGGGTGGAGATGTATTCAGCCTTCGTTGTTAGCTTTCCGCGAACGTTTTTGCGCATGGTGTGAAACTCATTGAACGTTCGTGGACGGGTGTGGCGTCAGCCGAGGTATTCGATCATCACCCAGTTCGGGTGAACGTCGAGCGCCGCGAGAACCCGCTCCCGCAGGGCGGTCGGGTCGCAGTCGTACCCCCACGGCTTGCCGTCGAAGAAGGCGACGAACTGCCCGCAGTGGGACAAGTCCGGGTCGATGACCTCGACGGCGTGCGGTGATACCGCAGCCACTGGGTGTGAACCTCCTCGAACGTCGGCGCGGTGAGCCACCGACTCACTTCCGGGTCGGTGGTCTGGGGTGGAGCGTCGGGCGTTTCGGTCAACACGGTGTCCATGTCGTCCCCTGGGTTTGTCACCCGGCGATGTCGTCGGCCAGCTTGGCGATGGCGTCGTGCGTGAGGGTGAATGGCACCGGCTCGCGGGGGGTGCCGGCGGCGCGGTCGGCCTGATAACGGCTCACACTCGCCTGGTCCGTCCCCTTCAGCACGACCTCGTAGTAGCCGGCCACGCCGCCCTTCACGGTGGGGGTGTCACTCCGCAGCACGGCGGTGTCGTGCGTCGCGTCCACCTCGTGGACCTTCAGCCGCTCCAACAGGCCGGTGGCCCGCTTGGCCACGCCGTCGGCCCAGCCGCCCAGGGTGGCCCCTTCCGGCGCCGGGTCGGTGCGGGTCAAGTCCAGGTGGTTCAGTCGCGCGCCGATGGTGTCGATGGCGTCGGCGTGGGCGGCGGCCGTCCAGCCGTTCGCGGTGGCAGAACACTCGTGCGGGCCGTCGGTGTTGGCCGGCCGGTCACTGAGGCTTTTGTGCAGGGATTCGCCGAGGGTCATTGTCCGCTCCGATCAGTTGTTTGGTGTGGTCCTGCCCGTCGAAGCTGAGCAGGGTGGGCTTGTCGTCGACGACCGTTTCCAGGTGCACCGGCCGGCCCCACACGAACCGCAGGTTGGCCAGCGTGTCCTGGGCCTCGTTCTGCTTCAACTCGACCCCATTATACCTGTGCCGCAGGAGCAACTCGCCGCGGTTGCGGTGGTTGCCGTTCACCACCTCGATCCACGGCTTGCCGAAGTTCGTCAGGCTGGCCAGCAGCCGCTGCTTCACCTGCTCGAACTCGCGGCTCTCGATCACGTAGTTCTTGGTCGGCTGCTGGTAGTTGAAGCTGAACAGCTTGTGCTCGCGGCAGAATTCGGGCGTCAGGTAGGTGTCGATGAAAGTGATGTCGTTGTGTACCTTCCGCACCTCGAAGATCTTCTGCCGCCCCAGGCCGGTCGGCCGGTGCCACGTCCGCTTGGCCTCGGCGTCGTCGCAGTTCTCCCACTCCGGGCCGAACTGCCCGCTGTCCCACCGCCGCTCCACGTCGCGGAGCAGCTCGATGCCCAGCTTGTACGGGTTCAGCCGCCGCCCGCTCGTCGCCATCGTGCCCGAGTGGTGGTCGGCGTAGTCGATCATCTCCGACGGCTGAAGAATCTTCTGCGTCATCATGGTCGAGTGCCAGTAGCTGGCCCACCCTTCATTTAATATTTTAGTCTGCGCTTGAGGGTAGAAGTAATACGCCTCGTCGCGGACGATGCTCAGGATGTCCCGCTGCCAGTTCTTGAGCGGCGCGTGCTCGATCAGGAACAGCAGGATGTCCTTCTCCGGGTGGTCCGGGAAGCTGGGCGAATCCGGCTGCGCCTTCACCGCGGCGGCGTCGGTCTCCTTCCCCTTCGGGTTGATGAACGAGTCCAGGTACGGCTTGCTCTTGAACTTGGCCGGCTTCTCCTCCTCCCCGTCCTCGTCGGTGGCCGGCTTGATCTCGTACTTGTTCGGGTCATCCCGCCGCTTGATGGCCACGCTGTGGATGTCGATCAGGTCGTCGATGCTCTGGCAGCGGTCCATGAACGCTTCCACCTCGTCCTCGCCGAACCGCTCGGCGTACCGCCGGATGCGTGCCCCGTGGTTGGCGATCTCGTCCATCATCTTCCGGCTGGTATGGGCGAAAAAGGCGTTGTGTTTGAAGAAGTCGCAGTGCCCATAGACGTGGGCCATGACCAGCTTCTGATCGACGACATGGTTGCACCGCATCAGGTAGGCGTAGCACGGGTCGTTGTTGATGACCATCTCGTAGATCTTGCTCAGCCCGTACTCGTACCCCCGCTTCAGCTCCTCGTACTGCATGCCGAACGACCAGTGCGGGTAGCGGGTGGGGAACCCGCCGTAGGCCGCGATCTCGTTCAGGTCGTCCGCGTCCACCACCTCGAAGATGGTCTCGAAGAAGTCGAGGCCGTACCCGCGAGCGTACCCCTCGATCTCGTCTTTGAGCACCCGCAGGTGCGGGGGCAGGTTCGTGTTGAAGAAGCTGTTGTTGAGCGTCATGCCCGACACCCGGTGCGGCGGAAAGAGTGGCCGCTGGAATTGTACCCGAAGGGCGGGGTGGCGGGTTTTAACCGGTAACGGTGTTACCGGTTGGTGGAAGGCCACCGTGTCTCTCCGTTCCCGGTTCCACCTACTTGCCCGGCGGCGCGTGCCACCGGCCGCCGTACTCGACCTGCAACTCTTTGAGGAACTGCTCCCACTCGGCCGGCGTGCGGGTGGGCGGGAACAGCTGCGGCTTGACCGCCCGCCCGCCGTCCACCGCGTACACCAGCTTCAGCCCGCCGTTCGGCTGCACCTGGGCGATCCGCACCGGCTGCCACAGGTGGTGCGTGTCGGCGTCCACCGTCACCCGCCCGGTCGGACCGTCGTAGCTCATCCCGCCGACGGCCGCCCGCACCGTCGCCGGGTCGGTGCTGCCGGCCGCGGTCGCCGCCTTCGCCCACAAATGCACGCCGACGTAGGCGGCCACCATCATGTCGGTCGTCAGCCGCTCCACCCCGAACCGCTTGCGGAACTGGTCGCGAAAGGCGTTCGGCTGGTCGGGCAGGTCGAAGTGGGTGCCGGCCAACAGGTCGCCGGCCACGTCCGCCGGCCTCATCCCGCTCAGCTCGTTCGCCGTGATGCTGACCGACAAGACCGGCGTGTGCGGCAACCCCAGCAGGTCTTCCTTCGCCCGCAGGTCGCGGTAGAAGGCGAAGTTCGAGCCGCCGTTGATGGTGTTGAACACCGCGTCGGGGCGGGTCTCGGCGATGGCGGTGACGGCCTTCGCCCAGTCGTCGGAGCCGAGCGGCTGGTACTCCTCGCCCGCCACTTCCGCACGCCCCGCGTGGTTCGCCCGCAGGTGGTCGCGGATGATGGCGTTCGCCGTCCGCGGGAACACGTAGTCCGACCCGACCAGGTAAATCCGCTTCGCCTTCCGCTCGGTCACCAGGAAGTCAACGGCCGGCAGCAGTTGCTGGTTCGGCGAGTGCCCCATGTACACCACCGCCGGCGACCGCTCCAGCCCCTCGTACTGCACCGGGTAGAAGAGCAGCCCGCCGTGCCGCTCCGTCACGGGGCGGACGGCCTTGCGGCAGGCGCTCGTCCAGCAGCCGAACAGCACCGCGACCTTTTCCTGAACGAGCAACCGCTCGGCCTCGGCCGCAAACACGTCCGGGTCGGACTTGCCGTCGGCCACCACCGGCAGCAGCTTCCGCCCGCTCACCCCGCCGGCCGCGTTCACCTCGTCAATGGCCATCAGGGTGGCGTCGATGACCGGGTCTTCGCTCAGTTTCATGGTGCCGGACTGGGAGTGCAGCACCCCCACCGGGATCGGGCCGGGGTCGGCCGGCGGGGTGGGGCCGGCGGCCGGCCAGCGGGTGAACACCACCGCCGCCACCGCACACACGCCGACGGCGAGGATCGCCGCCCACCGGTCCCACCGGGGGGGCGGCCGGCGGCGGGGGGCGGGCCGGAGGCCGACGGCCTCGGTCGGGGTGACCACCACGGGCATGGGGGTGGTCGGCGCCAGCAGGGAGGAGGGGTGCGGGTCGGCGGGGGCCGGTCGGCGGGCGGATTTCGACGGTTCGGTGGCGGAGAGGCGGAAGCCGGAAATGGCGACCACCCCCGACGCCCCCCGCGGGCGGAACTCGACCCCCCGTTCGCGGAGGATGTCGGTCAGCTCTTCGGCCACCTCGCCGGCCGACGCCGGGCGGTCGTCCGGGCGCTTGGCCAGCAGGCGGTCGAGCAGGACGGCCGCTCCGGGCGGCACCGCCGGGTTCAGGGCCATGACCGGCGTGTGCGGCTTGATGGCCGACGCCACCAGGGTGGCAGTCACGCTCGACCCGGTGAAGGGCATCGTGCCGGTGAGCAAGGCGTACAACGTGACGCCGAGGGAGAACAGGTCGGATCGGTGGTCGAGTTGGTCGCCCTGGGCCTGCTCCGGCGACATGTAGTGTGGGGTGCCGATGGCCACCCCGCGGTGGGTCAGGTGGCCGGCCGACTGCAACAGGCGGGCGAGACCGAAGTCGAGCAGCCGCACCCGCCGAATGCCCCCGTCGGTGTCCAGTTCCACCCACAGGTTGGCCGGCTTGATGTCGCGGTGGATGAGGCCGGCGGCGTGCGCGTCGGCCAACCCCAAGGCCGTCTGCCGCGTCACTTCCAGTGCCTCATCCACCGGCAGCACGCCCACGCGCGACAGCCGCTGTTGCAGCGACTCGCCGGCCAGCAGCGGCATCTCGATGAACGGCAACCTGGCGTGCTCGCCGACGGCGTAGATGGGAACGGTGTAGTCGGACGTGACGGCGGCCGCCGCCTTCGCCTCGCGAACGAACCGCCGGCGGTGGTCGTCGTCCGCCGCCAGCTCGGGGCGGAGGATCTTCAGCACCACCGCCCGGTCGAGTTCCTCGTCGAACGCCTCGAACACGTACCCGGCCGCCCCCGCCCCGAGGAACCGCACCACCGGGTACGGGCCGAACTGCCCCATCAACCCCGCCGCCGTCGGCCGGTCGATGAACGGGAACGACGCCGCCAGCGTCACGCCGGGGTCGATCCCGGTGACGGCGGTCAGGCGAGTCATGCCGGCGTTCGCCGTCGGCGGTTCGGTCGGGCGGGCCATTCCGTTGCTCGGGCGTAATTTGTCGCACGCGAAATGTAGAACACGGCGCGCCTCGGGTGAGCCGAGTATTGACGAGAATTCACGATCTGGCGAAGGTCACTTCCCCCGGAGGAAATGCCGCCGCCCGTCGTCGCGGGCCAGCGCCAGCACCCCCCACAGGCCGGCCACCAGCCCCGGCACGCAGCAGAACAGGCCCAGGTTGAAGATGGCCGCCACCGACCCGGCCATCGCCAGCCAGTACCACCGCCCGAGCAGCGTGGCCAGCCCGCCGCCGATCATCACCACACTCAGCGCCGCGAACACGGCGTGGTACGGCCCCACCCACGGGGCCGCGTTCTCCGCCCGCACGCGGTCGATCTCCTCCTGTTGAGCCGCCCCCGCCGCCGTACCCAGCACGGCCGCGAACGCCGCCCGCGGGTCGTCCGGCTTGCCCTTCGCCTGCTGGGCCGGCGTGCCCGTCTCGTCGGCGTTCCGCAGGTAGTCCAGGAACAGCCGCGACAGCCGCACACTCCCGCCCGGCTCGAACAGGGCGGTGCCGGCCACGTATCCGTTGGAGAACAGCCCGGCCGCGCCGAGGATGAGCAGGGCGAACCCCGGCACGAGCAGCCGGTTCGGCACGCGGCCGGTCGTCACGGCCGTGGTGGCGGTCGGCCGGCCGTCCGGCCCGAGGGTGACGGCGATGCCGGTGCCGCAGTGCGGGCAGGCGAGCGGCCGGCCGACGGCGGCGGCGGGCAGGTTGAGCGGCTTCCCGCACAGCGGGTTCGGGCAGGCGATGACGTAGGAAGACATTCGGATTGGGTACGGATTCGCCGTCACGACTTGTAGGCCCGTTTATGCACCGATTTCGGCGGCAGGTCGGCGGGCGATCACCTGCACGGTGGCTGCCCGACCGGTGTGGTAACGCCCTTCACGGACATCCCGTTCTAACTCCACGGCGTGCGTGAACTCCAGGCCCACCAGTTCGCCCGTCAGTGTGGCGAGCGACGCCAGCATGTCCGATTCCTGCGGCCCACCGGTTCCTCGGCCGAGTTGCGCCGGGGAGTAGGCCTCCAGAACGAACCGCCCGTTGACCCGGAGCCCGAGGGCCACCTTCCGGTGAAGTGGAACGCGGATGGCGGTCGGCAGGTGGCAGAAGACGGACACGATGCCCGCCCAGGCCCCCGGCTCGAAGTCGAATGTTGCCAGATCGGCCTGAACGGTTTCGATGGCCAAGCCCCGGCTTTCGGCGAGTTGTCGGGCTTTGGCCAACCCGACCGCTGACTGATCGACCGCAACGACTCGGTGGCCGAGACTCGCCAGGAAGGTCGCGTTGCGGCCTTCCCCTTCCCCCAAACACAACACAGGCCCGGACGGGATCTGATCCGCCACCGCCGCCAGGAACTCGTTCGGTTCGCAGCCGTACGCGAACCCGTCCTGAGAGTACCTCTCGTCCCACATGTCGAACTCCTCCGCCGGTGAGCTAACACTCCAACTACCGACGGTGAGGCGGGGGCTTACGGGCACGGCGACGATTACGCCCCGACCCGCAGCACCCGCAAGTCACCAGATGCCAGATCCAACACCGCGACGGTGAACTCGTCGGCCCGGTGCAGCGCGCCGGGGTTGATCCGCCGCACCGACCCGACCATGGTATCGCTTGAGAAATGAGAGTGGCCCGAAAGCAAGAACTCCGGCTGATCGGCCATCACTCGGCGCACGTCGGTCGTCATATGCCCGTGGGCCACTCCGACTCGCCGCCCGGCCAATTCAACCACCCCGCCCCAACCCAGACAGATCGGACCAAACTCCTGGGCGGCTCGCTGAAGGGCGGGCACCGAGTCAGCGTCGTGGTTGCCGAACACGAACCAAGAGGGCAACACCGCCAGTTCCGCGATGATCGGCGGGCTGGCCAAGTCCCCGCAGTGGATGAGAGCCTCGGCACCGGCATCACACAGCAAGCGGACGGCAATTCGCGTCCGCGCCAGTTCGTCGTGCGTGTCCGACAGAATGCCGAGACGCATATCCCCTCCGAACGCACGCGGAGCGGCGACGTTCTTGGTCAGCCCGTCGGGCGTGTCCCGCCGAACTGACCACTGGCGAACAGGAACCACATCAGGGCCGCGTACCCGCCGATGAACAGGATGAGGATGATCACCGCCGCGATCTTGTTGCCCCAGCTCCACGTCTTGAGCGTGCCGTCCTTCCGCCGCTTGTCGTAGTAGATCGGGCCGGTCAGCGCCGAGACGCAAACGGCGATCACCCCCAGCGTGGTGAGGATGCCGAGCAGACCGACGAGGGGGATACAGCGGCCGACGATCCCCACGATCAGGTGCGAAACGATGACGAACGAGCAGGCCCCGCTCTTGCGATACCACGGCAGACTGCCGTAGTCCTGCCGTTCAGGGGGCGGTGGGGAATCCGACCGGGGGGCCGGTTCGGCGGAGTCGTTCGGGATCGCGGAATCGGACATGGGACACCCCTATTGCGACTGTGGGCCGCCCCCGACATCCGGCGCGGAGGCCGTCCGCTTCTTCCGCCGGCGGAACGCGCTCCAGAACAACACGACACACACCTGTGCGGCGGCGGGCAGGTTGAGCGGCTTGGCACTGGGCGGGTTCGGGCAGGCGATGACGAAAGAGGACATGCGACTGGGATACGTAATGGCGGCCGGAAGGTGAAGTGCGACTGGGGGAGGTCCGACGAGCCGGACCCGCCCCGCCCGTCGTCGCGGTGCCCGGACGGCGACCTCGGACTTGTTAGCCCGAAGCGCGAGCGAGGGGCCAGTGACCTCACCGACAAATTGGGAGCGTGACGATTCCCGCCACCTCCTGGTCTTCCACGAGAGCCATTGGCCCCTCGCTCGCGCTTCGGGCTAACAAGTGCGGGGAGGGGTCGCCGAGGGAACGCAGCTCCCCGGCGGGTGGGGGGCTGCCGACTCCCAGTGTCCGCCCCGCGGCCCCCTCGACCGCGACCTACCATCCGCCTGCGGGCGGCGGTAAACTATCGGCAGGGTTCACCGAGGAGAGGCAATGGCTCGCCTGATCGCGCCGGGGTTCGACACCCTCGACATCCCCGTGTGGGTGGTCGATCTGCCGTCGTTCGTGCGGTGGGTGCATTCGGTTGATCTGCCGAAACGCCCGACCGTCCACTTCATCGACGGCGAACCCTGGGTGGACTACTCGATGGAAGAGGTGAACAGCCACAATCAGGTCAAGGCCGCCATCCACTCGTCGCTTTGGCAACTGACCACCACCGCTGACCTGGGTGAATACTTCCCGGACGGGATGCGGGTGACGAACGAGGACGCCGAGTTCAGTTGTGAGCCGGACGGCATGTTCGTGAGCCACGCCACGCTGGAAGCCGGAGGGGTGACGTTCCGGGCAGGCGAGACGACCGGCGCGCACATGACCGAGGCGGTCGGCACCCCGGACCTGGTGATCGAGGTCGTCAGCCCGAGTTCGGAAGAGAAGGACACCGACCGCCTGTTCCGCAACTACTTCGCCGCCGGCATCACGGAATACTGGCTGATCGACGGCCGCGGGGCCGAAGTGCGGTTCGACCTTTACCGCCGCGGGGCGAGGGGGTGGACCGCCGCCCGTCGGTCGGCCGGGTGGGTGCGGTCGGCCGTGCTCGGCCGGGCGTTCCGGATCGTTCGGTTGCCCGAACGCCGGGGCATCGCCCGCTACTCGCTCGAAGTCCGTTGACACATCCCCGCTTCTCTCCGGCCCGCGGCTACTCGTCCGCTTCCGGCAGCGCCGCCGGGCCGTCGGCCGGCGGCAGTTCGGTTTCGCCGGGGGTGTAGTACTTGATCGTCACCCGCGGCTGGCCCACCTTCTTGAACCGCTCGACCTCCGGGTGCGTGGCGACGTACTCCTGCAACCCCTTGTTGTCGAACGTCACCGCCCCCCGGTAGAACGTCGCCTTCACCCGCCGGTGGTAGTGACTGCGGCCGTGGGCCAACACCGCCTGCTTCACGGCCAACTCGGCCGCCGCCATCCGCTCGGCCAGTTGCTTCAGCCGCGGGGTCATGTCGGCGTCGATCCGGTCCAGTTGCGGTTGAATGGCGGCCATCACGTCGAGTCGGCGGAAGGCGTACTCCCGCTGGGCGGCGAGGGCCTCGGCCCGCACCCCGTCGAGCAGCGCGCACAACTGGCTCAACTGGGCCTCGGTCATCGCCGGTCGCAGGGCGGTCGGCGTGTGCGCGTGAGCGTGCCGCACGGCCAGCAGTTTCACCCACGCCACCTCGAACGGCGAACTCGCCACCTCGTCCCCGCGATGCACCCGCAGGAACCGCTCCTGGTCGGGCGTGGTCGGCTGGAGGGTGCCGTTGGTGAGCGCATCCATCCAGTGCCCGAACTTGCTCAGCACGCCGCGGTCGGCGGCGTCGAGCATCGGGTCGTTCGGCACGGGGAACCCGCCCTTGCGGAGCCACTCGGCGTGATCGGCGGACATGGCGGACTCCTCGCAGGGAAGCAGGTTCACCACGAATCAGACGAATATGACGAATAAAAACGGAGGCACTAGAAGGTCTGGTCCGGAGCAACGCTTCGCCCTCCGTCTTCTGTCCTCATTCGTCTTATTCGTCTGATTCGTGGTGAACTCTCTGTCCCTGAATTCACATCCTGACGCCGACCGGCTCGACGGCGAAGCTGAACGAGTCGCCGCTCACGCACGCCGGGATGGGCAGGGCGGCGCGGTTCTGGTGCGGCTGGTTGTCGATCTTGAACGCCCCGGCGATGCGGAGGCCGAGGCCGTCCTTGCTGCGGTAGATGACGATGTTCGCGGGCAGGTCGGGCATGGCCACATGCACCGGGGCGGTCGGGCCGAGGATCAGGTTCTCGGCCATCAGCAGCACGCCGTCCACGGCCAGCGGCAGGCGGTGCCCGCTCACCAGTTCCAGCCGCGCCGAGGGGCTGATCGGCACCGGCTGATGGAACACGAACTGGCACGTGCCGCCGAGCGTCACGCGGTCGCCGGCGGCGAGCGGGGCGCGCTTCGTCGGCTCGCCGTTCACCAGCAGTTCGCGGCCGGATTCGAGCACGTACCCCTCGCCGTCGCGGGTCAGTTCGGCGTGCATCCGCGACACGTCGGCGAACAGCGGCACGTCCACCGGCCCGCCGCCCGTCGCCTGCCCGAACCCCACCCGCGTGCCCAGGCAGACCAAGTATCCACCCACGCCGTCAATCCACAGCAGGAACCGTTTCGGTAAACCGGGCGTGGCAACATCCAACACGGGTGCGATTCGCGACACGGGTTTGGCGAGCGGCAGCCGGCCGGCGGGGATGCCGTTGCCGTTCGGGTTGAAGGTGGCGGTGGGGGCGTCGGCCGGCGGGTCGGGCATCAACCCGGCCCACGCCAGTTCGACCATGCCGCTGGAGTTCGCAACGCCGGCGCGGGTGACACCGAGCGGGGCGGCGGGCAGTACGTCCCAGGCGCGGGCGATCAGGCTGCGGGCGTCGCGGTGGTGCGGGGCCACGGCCGTCACCAGATCGCCGTAGCGCAGCACGTCGGCCCACTTGCCGGCCCCCGCCGCCTCGTGCAACTTCACCGTCGCCTCGCGGAACTGCTCCTGCCGGGCGGTCAGTTGGCCGCGGTACTCGTCGAACCCGTCGTGCAGGGCGTGCGGCACCTTCCCCTTCGCCCGTTCGACCATCGCGGCGGCGGCCGAGAAGTCGCCCCGGTCGGCCGTCTCCATCGCCCGCAGCCACTCCTTCGCGGCGTCTTCGAGTACGGCGAAATCGGGGTGAAACGCCGACCGCTGCCGCAACCGGGCGTGCGCCTCGATCACCCGTAGCGGGTGGCCGGCGAGCAGCGCGGCGCGGCACTCGGCCACGCCGAGTTTGGTGAGCGTGCTGCGGAAGGCGGTCAGTTCGGGGGCGGGGGTGTCGAGCGATTCGGCGGCGAGCAGGTCTTTCCAGGCGGCTTCGGGGTCGTCGTTGCGAAGGGCCTTCTCGCCACGCAGGCGGTACCCGCGGGCCACCTCCGCCATCACCGACGCGACCTTGCGGTAGCCGGTCTGCACGAGCGGGGCGAGCAACTTCTGGGCGGAGTCCGGGTCGCCGCGGCGGAGCGCCTGGCGGACCTGTCGGA
>JANNQE010001370.1:0-12720 GCA_031441625.1 Planctomycetia bacterium | reverse complement strand
ACTGTGGTTCAGCGTCCTGTCGCGGCGGTTCCTCAAACGCGGCGACTTCGCCTCGGCGGCCGACTTCGAGCGGCGGTTGACGGCGTCCCTGGAGGCGTACAACGCCCGCGAGAAGCACCCGTACCGGTGGACGTACACGGGGCAGCCGTTGGTGCGCGCCACGCCCTTCAGTCAGACTCGCCGCCAACAGCGGCAAGGGCGGGCGTGGTTCGGCACCCGCCCGCAACGGTTCGACCGCTTCCTCGACCCGCCGCGCCCCTACATGCGACGACCGACTTCATGACTGCCCAGCGACTTCAGAAACGGACATCTAGCCGTTCAACCGCCAAAATCGGCTCAGTGCCGCAGCAGGAACTCGTTCAGATTCATCAGGGCGTGCTGCAAGTCCTGGAAGCCGATGTCCGGGGTCGCGGCGGCCTTCAGGAACTTCGCCACCACCTCCCGCTCCTTGTCCGTCGGCCGGCGGCTGAGCGTCGAGAGGTAGACCAACTCCGTCACCTCGGCGTCCGTCATGCCGCCCTTCCGCCACTCCGCCACCCGCCCCTTCGGCGACCGCACCTTGTCCAGCACCCCGGCGTTGTTCAGCAGGTGCAACACCTGCGGGAAGCCGGGGTCGTCCTCGCGGGCGCACTCGCACGTCTGGTCCCGCACCGGCTTGGAGAACGCTTGTAGGAACGGGTGCGGGAAGCCGCCTTCGGGTAGGTCGAGCGCCCGCGTGCCGGCCGGGAAACCCTTGAACGTCTCCGGCACCCCGGACGCCGCGGACACGGCGTCGAGGCTCTGTTCGGCCGACAGCATCCGCACCCCGGCGCGGGCGAAGTAGCGCTCCGCGTTGCCGGCATTCGGCGACAACTTCGGCCCCTCGGCGGCGAGTTGGTACGTCTTCGAGTTCACGACCAGCCGGATCAGCGGCTTCAACTTGTACCCGCCTTTGGCGAACTCGTCGGCGAGTTGTTGCAGCAACTTCGGGTGGCTCGGCGGGTTGGTGTCGCGGAAGTCGTCCACCGGATCGACGATCCCCTTGCCCAGCAGGTGATACCAGACGCGGTTGGCGACCGCCTTGGCGAAGTACGGGTTCTTCTCCGCGGTCAGCCAGTCGGCGAACTTCGCCCGGCGGTCGTCGTCCGGTGACAGTCCCTCGACGGCCGTGCCGAAGGCGATGGGCGGTTGGGGCTTCTTCGTGAGCGGGTGCTGCACGTCGCCGCCGCGACCCACGTAGACGATCTCGTCGTCGAGGCCGAACTGCGTGCCCTTGAACCGGACCTGTGCGAAGAACGCGGCGAGGCCGAAGTAGTCGGTCTGCGTGATCCGCTCGAACGGGTGGTTGTGGCACTTCGCGCACTGCACGCGGACGCCGAGGAACAGTTGCGCGGTGGCCTCGGCGGCGTCCTCTGGGGTGCGGGCGACGCGGTAGAAGTTCGCGGCCGGCTTGTGCAGGGTGTTCCCCTGTGCGGTCAGCAGCTCGCGGGCGAACTCGGTCATCGGCGTGTCGGCGGCGACCGTCTTCACGAGGTAGCGGTGGAAGCTGTGGACGCCGCGTTCGCTGATGGTAGTGGCGCTGCCCCGCAGCACGTCGGCCCATTTCATCGCCCAGAACAGCGCGTACTCGTCGCGGTCGAGCAGCGCATCGACGAGCTTCGCCCGCTTGTCCGACGCCTTGGAATCCAAGAACGCTTTCGCCTCCTCGGCGGTCGGCAGAGTGCCCGTGAGGTCGAGGAAGACGCGGCGGAGGAACACCTCATCCGACGCGACCGGCGCCGGGTTCAGTTGCAACTCCCGCTGCTTGGCGAAGATTTCGGCGTCGATGAAGTTCGCCGGTGCCGGGCCGGAGAAGCGGAAGTCGGGGTCGTGCTTCACATACGTCAGCCGAACGCTGGTGATGGCGTCGAGGTAGCGGACGAGGACGGCCGTCTCGCCGGTGCGGGCGAACGTGACGAGGCCGTCGCGGGTGACGCCGGCCGTGGCCGGGTCGCCGGTGGTGAAGACCGCGAGGTCGGTGACATCCCGCCGGGTGCTGTCGGCGAAGTGGGCGACGGCGGCGAGTTGCCTCTTGGGGCTGGACGTGTGCAGCCGGTGGTCGCCGGGCAGCACTTCGATCCTCGCCAGCTTGTTCGCGGTGGAGTCCTTCGCCCCTTCCGCGATCCACTGGCGGACGGTCGCGTAGGCGGCGCTCGACTTCGGCAACTGCGTCCCGCCCTGGTGCGGCACGCGGCCAGCCCCCTTCAGCAGGATCAGGCTCTCGTCGGGGGTCAGCGAGCTCACCCGTCGGCCGCCCTGCGCCCGCGTCAGCACGCCGTAGTCGTAGTCGGGGTTCTCGCCGCGCAGGCTCAGGTGGAAACCGTTCTTCCCCTGCGGCGACCCGTGGCACGCGCCCTGGTTGCAGCCGGAGCGAGACAGGGCCGCCATCACGTCGGTGCGGAACGAGACCGGGGCCGGTTCCTTCTGCCCGCGGACGGCGACCTTGACGCGAACCTCCTTGCTGCCCGCGGTCACGACGATTTCAGTCTCGCCGTCCGCGACCGGCCTCACGATTCCCTCCGCGGACACGCGGGCGATTTCGGGCCGAACGCTGACGAACTTCGCGGTCGCTGTCAGGTCGGCGTCGCCACTGGTGCCGAAGCGCCCCGACACGAGCAACCGCTGGCGGTCCTGTGGGCGTGACAACGCAACGTCGGCCGGTGACACCGTGATGTCAGTGGGCGCGGGATCGGCGGCGAGAATGAGTGCGAGCGCGAGCGGCAGCATCGGTCACGTCCCCTTCTTCGGTTCGGGCGGCTTCACTTCGATCTCGACGTTCGGCACGCGCACTTCTTCCTCGTAGCCGTCCACGGTCGCGGTGGCGGTGATCGACAGGTTCACCCGACGGGCGGTCGCCGTCGGGGTCGCGGACACCTTCACGTCCACCGTCGATTGCCCCTTCGGCACGGTGATCGCCTCGTCGAAAGCCAGCCCGTCCTGCGGGTTCAGCCGCAGCGACACCGGGCCGTCGAACCTCGGCACTCGGTCGATGATGTATCGCACCGTCGTCGATTCGCCGGGCGCAAGCGTGACATTCGGCGTCTCCGGGGCGAGTTTGAACGCCGTCACGAGGTCGAGGTCGAAACAGCGGATGAGCGTCACCCGCCGGCCGTCGTGGGTGCCGGTGGCGGTCACGTCGATGCGGGCCTTCGCGTTGTTGGAAAGAATCTTCGACACCGCCTTCCCGCTGACATCGAGTTGCTTCGCGCCGGCCTCCGGGAACTCGGCGTACACACGGGTGCGGCCCTCGTTCTTGTCGGCGAGTTGCCCGCCGGTCGCGGTGAACCGGATCGGCCCGTCGAAGCCTGGGACGCGCGTGGTGACGACCGGGATCGCTGCCGACTGGTAACGGGGCAGCGTGACGACGGCCTTCGGCAGCTCGAACGTGAACGGGGCAGGGGGGGTGACGAGCACCGCGAACCGATCCGCCACCGACGGCGGCAGCCGCCGCTGGTCGTCGCGGAGGGCGATGGGGATGAGATCGACGTTCTGCCGCTTCACGTCGATGAGCGGTTGCGTCGTCACCAGCACGCGCTCCTGTCCATCCACTTCCGCGACGATCTGTACGGTCTGCAACCCGAGGACGGTCTTCGCGTCGGCCGACAACTTACAAACCACCGCGGTCTCCTTCTCGCCGATCTCCGTGGGCGAGAGCGTTAACCCCGTGGGTGCCCCGCGCAGCGACAACTTGATCGGCCCGGTCGTCCCGTACCTCGTGACGAGTATCGGCACCGGCTGGTACGACCCCTGCGGAACGGTCAGCCCTTCCACTTCGGCCGTCAGTTTCGGCGGGAACGGGTCGTTCCGCACGGTCAAGCGGAAGGCGAAGTCAGGGCCGCCGTCGCGCTGCTTGTCGCGGACGACGAGCTTGTATTCACCGTCAGCCGGCGCGGTGAAGTCGAACGGCGTCTCAACGTCCGCGTCGCCGCTGCGGCGCAGCTCACGGCCCGTGCGGTCGAGGACGAACAACTCCGGATCGGCGGGCGAGTTCAGCGCCAACGCCTCGCCCCGGACGTGGATCTTCTGGCCCTTCGCCAGCGTCACGGCGAAGGCGGTCCGCGCCCCCGGTTCGGGCAGAGTGCCCCATAGCTCGCCCGGCACCTTCGTCGGAGTCGGGTCGGGTGCCTGCCCGACGGTGATCGGGAACCTGCTGCTTGGTACCGGCACCCACACGGACCCGCGCTCGCCCTTGCGGACGGCGAACGTCAGGACGCCCTCGCCCGACTTCGACTCCGTTGCGACTGGCGTGCGGCCGGCGTCGAACCCGCCGACCCGCAGGACGTACTTGCGGTGTTCGTTCCCGTGGAACCGCGCGTCGCGGATTTCGACCGTGTACTTCCCGGTCGTCTCGAAGGTGTGTGCGAACCGGCAATCGAAGTACAGGCCCGGATCGTTGTCGCGCTCGGCGACGACCTTCCCCTTCGGGTCGCGGAGGACCACGAGCGGGTCGGCGTCCTTCCCCAGCCGGTTGGCGACGGCCTCGAAGCTCAGCTTCTCCCCCGCCTTCACTTCAATTGTGAACCGATCCAGGGTCCCTTCGCGGAGCGTGCCCTACACGGCGGTCGGCAGCGAAAGCGCGGGCGCATCGCTCTTCACCACCGGCAAGTCGTCGATGAGGACGAGGCAGGCGTTGCCGAGGCAGTGCTTCGTGGCGATCCGCATTCCCCCGACGCCGACCGCCGCGTCCATCGCCACCGACACGTCGAAGACGGCTTTCCCCGCACCGCTTTCGACCGGCTTCGCGGTCACGCCGGCGACCGACAGCCAAAGCGCCTCGGCGTTCTCCAACTCGCGGCCGACGAGTGTGATCCGTGTCGTCTTCCCGACTTCCAGCACCGGCGGGGAGATCGATTCGACGAACGGGTCGGCCGACGCGACCTGAGCGAACAGGAGGAGCGGAATGCATGTGAGCAGCAGCCGGGAACGGGTCATGGTGAACCGGTGCAAATTGGGGGTGACGGTCGGATTCCGCTACCCGGAAGGCAGGGCTGCATGTTACGCTTCAACCCTGCCGAATGCACGCCGATTCTTCCCGCCGAGCCGATCCCTTCGGAGCGATGACATGCTGAACCTCTGGCCGTCGGCCCGGCGCGGCCCCCTCGACCGCCGAGAGATGCTCCGCCTCGGCGGCCTCGGCATGTTGGGCCTGTCGCTCCCCGTGCTGCTCGAACGCACCGCGTCGGCCGCTCCGGTGAAGAAGGCGAAGAGCTTCGGGCAGGCGAAGAACTGCATCATCCTGTACCTGTCTGGCGGGCCGGCGCAGCTCGACACGTTCGACCCGAAACCGGACGCGCCCGAAGACATCCGTGGAGAGTTCAAGACCATCCAGACCACCCTGCCGGGTGTCCGCTTCTCCGAACTGCTGCCGACTGCCGCCAAATGGATGGACAAGTCGGCGTTGGTGCGGACCATGTGGCACGAGCACAACGACCACGGCCGCGGCTCCTACTGGATGTTCACCGGCTACCCGTACCTCGGCAGCGTGAGCGACGTGAACTCGATGGCCCGCGCGGACATGCCGCACATGGGGGCGTGTTTGGCGAAGCTGGCCCCCGGCAAGGGGCCGCTACCGCCGTGGGCCATCGTGCCGCACCGCATGGACGTGGCCGGCGGGCGGAGGTCCGGGCAGTTCGCCGGGGCGCTCGGGCCGAAGTTCGACCCGCTGCTGACCGGCGGCAACCCGAACGACGACGGGTTCAAGCTGGACCACCTGCCGCTGGCCGCGAACCTGCCGGCGGCGGACGTGAAGCGGCGACTATCGCTGGTCGATCAGTTGAACGCGCAGTCCGGGTCGCTCAACGACCTCGCCGTCAGCCAGACCATCCGCGACTCGCAGGCGAAGGCGGTGGACGTGCTGTCGTCGGACGCGGTGCGGAAGGCGGTGGACCTGTCGGCGGTGTCGAAGGACGACCGCGAGAAGTACGGGCGGAACCTGTTCGGCCAGAGCGTGCTGCTCGGCCGGCGGCTGCTCGACGCCGGGTGCCGGCTGGTGCAGTGCAACTGGCAGCGGACGCAGGGGATCAACGGGTTCGCGTGGGACACGCACTGGAACAACTTCACCGCGCACAAGGACGACCTCGTGCCGCCGTTCGACAAGGCGTTCGGCGCGCTGATGACCGACCTGACGGACGCCGGTAAGCTGGACGAGACGCTGGTGGTGGTGGCCGCAGAGTTCGGCCGGTCGCCGAAGATCACCCGGAGCAACAGCGGGCGGGAGCACTGGCCGGAGTGCTACAGCGTGCTGTTCGCCGGCGGCGGCATCAAAGGGGGCCAAGTGTACGGCAAGTCGGACAAGATCGCCGGCCGGCCGGCCGAGAACCCGGTGACGCCGGCCGACTTCGTGGCCACCATCTACCACTGCCTGGGGATTGACCCAAGCGGCGAAATCCACGACCAGGCGAACCGCCCCATCGCGCTGTCCAAAGGTGAGCCCATCGCCGCGTTGTTGGGGTGAGTCTCACTCCTTCTTTAGCAACTCCAGCTTCGCCTCGGCCACGACAACGCCACTCGTGGCCCGCACGGTGGCCGGCATGTTGAACGGGCCGGTGGCGTCCTTGCCGATCTTCAGCACCAGTTCACCGTCGGTCTTGTCGGCGGGGACCGTCACCGGTTCGGCGGTGACACCGCGCCAGTGGTCGGGTAGCACGCACTCGACCTTGACCGCGCCCGTCAGCCCTTTCGCCCGCGAGATGACGACCGGGACGCGGAGCGTGTCGCCGGGCGTGGCCACCGCGACCTCTTTCGCCATGTCGATTCCCAACCGCCCCGGCTCCGGCACGACAATGAGCTGGTAGTTGGTTTCCGTCGTCGTGTAGCTGACGCGGTGCTTGGTGCCGTCGGGGTCGGTGACGGTGCCGACGGCCATCAGACAGGTGCGGCTGGTGCGGCCGATCTCGATCCACGCCGGGAGTTGCACCGCGTACTCGAACTCGCTGACACCGGGGGGCACGGTGACGGTCGGGCCGGTGACGCCTTGCAAGTGACGGGCCTGCCGGTCGGCGAGGCGGATTTCGACGGGACCGTCGAACCCGTTCCGCTTCAGACTGTACTTGCGCGAGTACGGCTGGCCGCGCGGGCCGTTGCTCATGGTGTACACGCCGTCGATGACGAACGGCGTCGGCACCGCGACCGCGACGTAGGCCGCTTCGCCGTCGGGCGGAGTCGCTGTGCGTGTCGCGGGCGTGTCGCCGATCTTCGTGGTTCCGGTGACGGTCACGCTGCCGACCGCCACCTTCGCCAATGCCTCCGCCGTGAGCGCGAGTTCGACTTGCGATTGTCCGGCCGCAATCGTCGCCTTCGCGCACGTAACGCCAGCGGGCAGCCCGGCAACCGACAGGTCGATGGCACCGTTGAAGCCGCCGACGCGCTCGGTCGTCAGCTTCCACTTCACCGAACCAGCACGCGGGACGTTCACGAAGTCGGTGGCGAGTTTCAACCGGAAGTCGGGAGCGGCGGGCACCGCCTCTCGAACCCGCAGGCGATAGGCGAAGTCCGGGCCGCCCCGGTTGCGGAACCGCTCGGCCACGCGGATCGTGTACACCCCGTCGGCGGCGGGCTGAAACGAAACGAGGGGATCGCTGCCGGGGTCGTCGGGGATGTGCTTCGCCACTTCTTTGCCGTCCGCGTCCAACACGACGAGCGTTCCACACAGGGGCGAACCGAGCTTCTTCGCCCGCAGTTCGATCTCGTACTTCTTCGCCTTCTTCAGTTCGACCTTCCACATCCCCGCCGCGGCCGGTTCGATGCGGCCGTTGAACACCGCCGGCGGCGCAACCGCTTTCTTGGGGTCTTCAATGAATTCCGGCAGGTCGTCGGTGTCGAGGATGATCGCTTGCGACCCGAGGCGGGTCGGCCACAGTGACGGTGCGTCAACGGGTATTGCGATTGCGGTGGTGCCGTTGAACTTCACCGTCTCGCCGCGTTTGCCACCGAGTGGGAACACGGAATCGACTACGGGCGAGGTGGTCATCGTCAGCCGGTAGACGAACGCCGGCCCGCCCTGCCCCCGCGCGTCGGCGATGCGGACGTGGTAGGTGCCGTCGGCCGGCGCGGTCAACCGCACGGACACGTCGCACCCGAGCACGGCCCGCGATCCGCTCTGGGCCAGCACTAGGCCCTTGACGTCCACCACTTCGAGCTTGGCGACCAGTGGCGAGCGGATGCCGCCCGTCGTGGCGAGCGCGGAAAGGGTCTGCCCCTTCGTCACCTTCACCGCCCACAGGTCGGTGTCCTCGCGCGGGAAAATGCGGCCGTTCGCGGTGACCGGCAGCGTGACCGACTCCGGAATCGGGTCACCGTCGATCTCGGCCTCGACCACTTCCGGCAGGTCGCCGACGACGAACACCGGCCCCGTTGCCACGCCCTGCGAGGTCCAGATGCGGCCGCGCCGCGAACCGAGTGCGGCCTTCGCATCGACCGTCACCGAACCGAGCATGTCAACGGGGTAGTCCTCGGCCTGCTGCGAGTCCGGCAGTGGGATGACCGGCCCCTCGAACCAGATGCGCTTGCCGGGCTTGAGTTCCGGCGACGCCGTGACGCCGCTGCCGTCGAGGGCGAACCCGCACGACTCGTGGACGAACAGCCCGCCGACGCGCACCGGCACCGTCGTCCCCCGCTGCCCGCCGGCCGGAAAGAGGTACGACGCCACCGGCGGCGCGGCTGAGGCGGTCCCAACCGCGAGTACAGCGAGCGCGAGGAGACGGCTCATGTCAGCTCCTTCATCACCTTGCCGTTGTTCACGATGGCGACCGGTCGGCCGTCGGGGGTGTGGAACTCGTCCTTCGGGTCGATGCCCATGCGGGTGAACATGGTCGCGGCCAAATCTTCCGGCCCATAGGGGTCGGTCGCCGGCTTCTCGGCCCGCGCGTCCGACGCACCGACCACCACACCGGCCTTCAGCCCGCCGCCGCCGAGCATCACGGTGAACGCCGGCCCCCAGTGGTCGCGGCCGGCGTTCTTGTTGATCCGCGGCGTGCGGCCGAACTCGCCCGTGACGACCACCATCGTCGTGTCCAGCAGCCCGCGCTCCGACAGGTCGCGGAAGAGCGTGCTGATGCCGGCGTCGAACATCGGCAGCAGGGAGTTCTTCAGCGTGGCGAAGTTGCCGTCGTGGGTGTCCCAGTTGCTGTGGTCGATGGTCACGCACCGCACGCCCGATTCCACCAGCCGGCGGGCGAGCAGGCACGACTGGCCGAGCGAGTGCCGGCCGTAGGCGTCGCGGAGCTTGTCCGGCTCGGCGGAGATGTCGAACGCCATCTTCGCATCGCGGGAGGTCATCAGGTCGAACGCCTTCCCCTGGAACGTCTCCACCGCGGCGGCCTGCTTGTTCGCCCGACTCTCGGCCGACTTCTGGAAGCGGTCCACCTGGGCGAGCAGGTGCCGGCGGTCGTCGAGGCGGTCGGCGGCGATGGCCGGCGGCGGGGCGAGGTCGGGCACCTGGAAGTTCGGCGCGCTCGGGTCGCTGTCGATGACGAACGGGGCGTGGGTCGCGCCGAGGTACGCCGGCCCGCCACTCGGGTGCATCTTCGGCAGGCAGACGTAGGGCGGCACCGACCCGACTGGGCCGAGCTTCTTGGCGATCACCGACCCGTGCGCCGGCCGCTGGTTGTTCGGAGCGAGGTTGGGGTTGAACCCGGCGGTCGGGAAGTACCCCGTCAGCATGTAGTGGTCGGCCGGGCCGTGGTCCGAGTTGTGGTGCCGGAAGGAGCGGACGAGCGAATACTTATCCGTCTCCTGGGCCAGCTTCGGCAGGTGTTCGCACACTTGCAGGCCGGGCAGCTTCGTCGGGATCGGCTTGAACTCGCCCCGGAATTCAGCCGCCGCATCCGGCTTCATGTCGAACGTGTCGATAGTGCTGAGGCCGCCGTGCAGGAACACGAAGATCAGCGACACGTCCTTCTTCGGCTTCTTGGCTTCGGCCGCGCGGAGCAAGTTGGCGGTGGTAAACGGCAGCCCGAACACCGCCGCCGCACCGAGGCGTAGGCCGTCCCGCCGGGTCATGCCATCGCAGAAGGGGAGACGCATGAGGCACCAGGTGGGTCAGTGGTTGAACTGGAATTCGAGCGAGTTCATGATCGCCCACATCAGATCTTCGGCGGCCTTGCGTCGCTCGCTCGTCTTCCGGCCGAGGTACGCGGTGGCGGTGTCCAGTTCCTTCGCCGTGGGGAAGCGGCCGTACAGTCCCAGGTACAGTTCCTCGGCCAACTTCGCGTCGTCAGCTTGCGCCTGCACCAGTTTCGCAATCGTTCCGGTCTCGTGGGCCAACTTCTTCTGCAACTCCGGCGAGTTGAGCAGGTTCAGCACCTGCCCCGTACTCGGTTCGGTGTTCCGTTCGCACTCGCACGCGGTGGCCCGCTGCGGCCGGCCGAACAGTCGCAGGAAGTCGTGCTTCGCCTTGCTGTCCCACAACTGGATCGCCTTCGTGCCAGCGGGCATGCCGGAGTAGCGCTCGGGCACGCCAGTCGCCTGCGAGATCATGTCGAGCAGCACTTCGGCGTCGGGCCGCTTGAACAGGGCGCGAGAGAAGTTGAGTTCGTCCTTCTCGTTGCTGGCGTTCGGTTCGGAGGAGGTCTGGTACGTCCGCGAAGCACAGATGACCCGCACGAGGGCGCGGACGTCGAACTTCTTCTCCACGACGAACGCCGCGAGACCGTCGAGCAGTTCCGGGTTCGATGGCGGGTTGGTGGCTCGCACGTCGTCCACCGGCTCCACGATTCCCCGGCCGAGCAGCATCGCCCAGACGCGGTTGGCGAGGTTGCGGGCGAAGAACGGGTTCTTCGGGTCGGTCATCCACTCGGCGAGGACGGCCCGCCGGTCGCCGGTCGGGTTCGCCTTCGGCATCGCCGTTCCGAGGGCGTAGGCGAACACGCTCTCCCCGGTGCGAGGGTGCTTGGAAATCGGGTCGCCGCTGGCGAACAGCGATTCGGCCGAGCCGGACCCCTTCGACGAGAGCGGCGTGAAGAACGACACCACGCCGGTGTAGTCGGTCTGCGTCCAGCGGTCGGTCGGGTGGTGGTGGCACTCGGCGCAGGCGATCCGCACGCCGAGAAACACCTGCGACAGCGTGCTGGCCGCCTCCCCCGGCTTGGTGACCACCTTGAAGAAGTTCGCCGCCGGCACCTCCTTCAGCGGCCCCTCGGCGGTGAGCAGTTCGCGGGCGAAGGCGTCGAACGGCTTGTTCTCGGCGAAGGCGTCCCGAATCCAGCGGTAGTAGGCGTGTGCGCGTTCGTGGCCGAGGGCCTGGCGGTCCACGCGGAGAATGTCGGCCCACCGCTTCGCCATCAGGTCGGCGAACTCCGGCCGCTTCAACAACTCCTCGACGCGCTTCGCCCGTTTGTCCGACGACTTGTCGGCGAGGAAGGTCCGCACCTCCTCCGGCGTCGGCAGCGACCCGGACAGGTCGAGCGTGACGCGGCGGAGAAACTCGGCGTCGTCGCACAGTCCCGAAGGGGCGACGTTCAACTTGGCGAGTTTCTTGCCGACGAGGCTGTCGATGAAGTTGAACTCCGGCAGTTTGTCGGCGGCGACGGCCGCACCCGGTCGCGGGACGATGGCGCGGAACAGCCCGACCTCGCCCATGTACGCGGCCATCACCGCCACCTCGCCCGGCGTCTCGGCGGTCGTCACCAGCCCCGACGCGGTCACGGACGCCAAGCCTTCGTGGTTCACCTGGAAGCGGGCGTGTTCGGTCACGTCCGCCTCGCGGCCGTCGGTGTACTTGGCCAGCACGCGGAGTTGTTGCGTCGCCTTCATGCCCAGGACTTTCTCGGTCGGCTCGACACGCAGCGAAGCCAACCTCGGCGCGTCCGGGTCGCCGACGGGCATCCCCGCCGCGATCCAGTTCCGCAGCGTGACGTAGTCCTTCGTATCGGCCTTGATGCGGATCCCGCCGCCGTGTGGCATCCCGCCGCTGGCCTTGCGGAGCAGCAGGCTTTCGTCCGGCGCGGCGGCGGTGATCCGCCGCCCGCGGCCTTCCTTCACGAGCGCGGAGTAATCCGCACCGGGATCGAAGGCGAACACGGACAACTTGAACCCGCCCTGCCCCTCGGCCTTGCCGTGGCACCCGGACGAGTTGCACCCGTGACGGCTCAGCAGCGGTTCGATGTCGTTCTCGAAGTGCGTGCCGGTCGGCGCGGCCACCACGACGGCGGAGGACGTCAACAACACCAACAGCGGGAAGGCGAACGATTTCACGATGGAACAGGCTCGGCGGAGAAGCGAACACCGGCAGATGATCTCTTCTACCACTCGGAACGACCAGACACAAGAACGTGTCCATCAAAAGGAGTCACACAGCCACGCCGCCCCAGTGGGCCACCACTCAAAGAGCCCGTTGGCGGAAGGAATGGGATGCGGACGTGATCTGTCGGAGAGTCGGAGAGGGCGTGTGAATCTCGGCGACGGCGGCTGATGAGCAGAGTGCCGGAACCACTCTGGGTTTCAAAGTGACAGGGCTACTTCGACTGTATCCTCCCCTTCCGTATTGCAACGTGTTCTGCAATCATTCCTTGCGTCGCCCGTCGCGAACCGGGAGAGGCCATGGACCCTCGCTTCGAAGCCCGGCGGCAGGAGATGCTCGACTCCGCCGTGTGCCCGCCGGACCTCGCCGCCGACGTGCTCCCCCAACTCGACGAGTTCCTTCAACCCTTCGTCAGATCCCTGACCGAACCCGAACAGCGGACCCACACCCGCGAGTACGTCCAG
>JANNQE010001369.1:0-6195 GCA_031441625.1 Planctomycetia bacterium | reverse complement strand
AGCGCGGGCGTTCCGCCCGCATTGCAGAGCGGGCGGGACGCCCGCGCTCCCGGTGCCGTCGGGCTGATCGCCGGGGCCGGCCGCTTCCCGTTCGCGTTCGCCGAGAAGGCCCGCAGCGTCGGCCTGCCGGTCGTGTGCGTCGGCGTGGCCGACATGGCCGACCCGGCGCTGGCCGAAGTGTGTACCGAGTTCCACTGGCTTCACCGGATGTCGCTCGGGTTCGTCCTCCGCACCTTCCGCCGCGGCGGGGTGACACGCTGGACGATGGCCGGCAAGTTCCACAAGCACACCCTCTTCCGCCCGTGGCGGTGGGTGCGGCTGCTGCCCGACTGGCGGTTCCTGCGGGTGTGGTTCCGCCGCCGCGCCGACAACAAGGACGACACCCTCCTGCTCGCCCTCATCCGCGAGTTCGAATCCGAGGGGATGACGTGCCTGTCCGCCCTCGACCTGTGCCCGGAGTTGCTCGTGACCGCCGGAACGCTCACCCGCCGCCCGCCGACCGCGAAGGAGATGACCGACGTGCGGTTCGGGTGGACGCTGGCGAAGGAGATGGGCCGGCTGGACGTGGGCCAGAGCGTGGCCGTGCGGGAGCGGGCGGTGCTGGCGGTGGAGGCGATCGAAGGGACCGACAAGTGCATCGAGCGGGCGGGAGAGCTGTGCGGGCGGAGCGCGTTCGCGGTGGTGAAGGTGGCCAAGCCGCAGCAGGACATGCGGTTCGACGTGCCGACCATCGGCGAGCAGACGATTGAAACGATGAAGAAGGCCGGGGCGACGGTGCTCGGCATTGAGGCCGGCAAGACGATTCTGCTGGACGAGGCGAAGACCCTCGCCCTCGCCGACCGTTACGGCATCGCCGTGGTGGCCATCACCGCGGAGGAAGCGGGGGTGTAATGTGCTCGGCTCGCTCCGCGAGCGGAACCTGTTACGCCCCTGTGTCGGTCGGGGCCGGGTCGGGCTGGGGGTGAGTCCGCAGGTACTCCCGCAGGGCGGCGTTCACCGCCTCCGCGGTGGGGAACGCGACGGCGATGTCCGGGTCGAGCACCACCGACCGCACGACCGTCGTCACCCGGTTGGCGAAGCGGTTCGGCTTGGCCTTCGAGTAGTCGAAGTCGTACTCGTCCCGCAACTCGTCGGTCATGGCGTCATCCCCTCTTCGGGTGTTGTTCGTGCTTCCGGCGCTCGTGCGGGGTCGCCGCTGGCGCGCTGATGATTCGCACGTTGGGCGGCCGCTCGGTGAAGCTCACGATGAGCAGCCGGGTTCGCTCCGAGTAGCCGATCAGAAGCTCACGCTCCTCTTCGTCGGAATGCGCGTCGTCGGCGAAGATGGCGGCGTGCGGGTCGCCGAACACCGTGGCGGCCTCGTCGAACGTCACCCCGTGCTTCCGCTCGTTCGCGTTGGCCTTGTCGTCGTCCCACTCGAACCCCATGTCCGACCTCCCGGCGGTGTGTCAGACACCTGCATCATCGCCCCGGTTGCGAACGGGGTCAAGCGATCGGAAGGCAAGTTGGAACCTTGCCCCACTCCGCTACCGCCAGTTCGCCACCCGCCCGTCGGGGCCGACGGCCCAGCCGACTCCGCCCTTGAAGGCCACGCTGTTGAACTTCCCGCCGTCGAGTGACTGCCACACTTTGCCGTCGTCGGTCGCGTCCGCCCCGGACGTGCCGACCGCCACCCACCGCCCGTTCGCCCACGCTGTGCACGAGCGGAACGGCAGCGGGTCGGTCGGCGTCCACGTCTTGCCGCCGTCGCTCGTGACCGCCGCGTTCGCACCCAAGTCGTCCGGCTTGGTGTAATCCCCGCCGACGATCACGCCGTTCAACTCATCCCGAAAGGCGATGCCGAACACGCCCGCCGACTTGCTGCCCGTGGTCAGCGGGCTAGTTTGCACGGCCCACGTCTTGCCGCGGTCGGTACTGTGAAACACCCGACCGCCGTTCGGCCCGCCGGTCACGAACCACGCCCCGTTTTCGCCGTGCGTGATGAGGCACGTGCCGCTCGCCGCGAACGCCCCTTCGTCGGCCAGAGCCGCGGGCATGTCGGCCTTCAGCGGCAGCCACGTCTGGCCGTCGGTGGTGTGGACCAGTTGAAACTTGCCCCCGATGGGGTCGCCGAGTGCGAGGCCGTGCGTCTCGTCCCAGAAGGCGAGGGCGTCGAAGAACCCGGCCGCGTCGGGGTTGGTGAATTGCATCTCCCACGTGCTGCCGCCGTCGGTCGTCTTGTAGATGCGCGACTTGTCCCCGTCGCCGGCGCTCAGCACATAGGCCACGTCCGCCCCGAACGCTTCGACATCGCGGAAGTCCAGGTCGACCGCACCGTGTACGGCGAACACGCCCCACGTCTTGCCGCCGTCGGTGGTGCGGACGACCGTGCCGCCGGTGCCGCTCGCCCACACCACATCAGCACTCGCCACGCTCAGCCCGCGGAACTTCGCCTCCGTGCCGACGGGTTGCGGCACCCAGTCGGGCGGCGGGGTGGCGGTGGTGGGTGCGGGGCGTGTGCCGGTGAGCGACTCGAAGTTCAACCACACCACGAGTGCGGACACGCCCGCCACGGCGACGGCGACGAACGCCAGGAGGAGTACCGGCCGCTGGTTCGTCGGTCCGACGGGGGAAGGCATGATCTGCGACCTCGGTTCGGGTGCTCCCAATGCTATCGAGAGCGCGCCCCCGCCGCCCGCCGGACGACCGCCCGGCCGTTCTTCATCGAATCTTGATTCGCATTCCGTCGTCCTTCTCCGCACCATATCGGCGTCCCGCCTTCCCCGGAGGATCGTCATGCGATCCCTGTTGGTCCCCCTCGCCCTGCTCGCGGTCGTCACCACGAGTCTGGCCCAGGACAAGCCCGTAGACGCCCCCAAAGTCGAACCCGGCAAGTTCGCCGGCCCGACCAAGGACGGCTTCCTGCTGCCCAACGGGTGGCACCTGACGCCCGTCGGCAAGCACGCCGTCACCACCGACCTGCCGCTGAACGTGCTGCCGCTGAAGGACAACAAGCACGTGCTCGTCGCCACCAGCGGGTGGAACGCGCACGAGCTGTCCGTGATCGACGTGAGCGGCACCGAGCCGAAAGAAGTGAGCAAAGTGAGCGTCAAGCAGAGCTGGTACGGGCTGGCGGTGAACGCCGACGAGAGCAAGGTGTACTGGGCCGGCGGCGGGCACGGGGCCGTCCACACGTTCGACCTGAAGGACGGCAAGTTGACCGCCACCGACGGGCCGAGCACCGAGATCGGCAAGATGTCGCTCGAAGACATCATCAAGCAGAACCCGGAGGCGGCCAAGATGACGCCCGAGGACATCGTGCGGCTGCTGCCCGGCCTGACCGACGCGAAGACCTTCAAGAGCGGCATCACCCTGAACGCGAAGAAGGGGCTGATGTACTCCCTCGACATCAACGCCGGCAGCATCTCGGCAGTGCCGCTGAAGAAGACCGCCCGCCCGTCCGCCCCGCTGACGGAAGTGATCGGCGGGCGGCCGTACGACGTGGCCGTCGATCCGCGTGGCACCCTGCTGTACGTGTCCGACTGGGCCGGCAAGCAGGTGCTGGTGCTGGACGCCGACACGCTGAAAGTGCAGAAGAAGATCGGCGTCGGCGAGCACCCGAACCAACTGGTCCTGCACCCGAAGGACGGGCGGCTGTTCGTGACCAACGCCAGCAGCAACAGCGTGAGCGTCATCGACACCAAGCAGGGGACGGTGGTCGAAACCATTTACACCAGCCTGTTCCCGAAGGCCCCGGCCGGCAGCACCCCGTGCGGGCTGGCCGTGTCGCCGGACGGCGAGACGCTGTACGTGGCCAACGCCGACAACAACTGCGTGGCGGTGATCGACATCGGGGCGAACCGCAAGAGTGCGGTCAAGGGGTTCATCCCGACCGGCTGGTACCCCACGTCCGTCACCCTCACCCCGGACGGCAAGAACCTGCTGATCGGCGTGGGCAAAGGCCTGCAAAGTAAGGCCAACCCGATCGACAACGACAAGAAGCGGGAGGGCAACAGCTACCAGCCGAAGGACTACCCGTACATCGGCAGCACCATGAGCGGGGCGCTCACCGTGCTGCCCGTGCCGGACGAGAAGCCGTTGAAGGAGTTCACCGACAAGGTGTACAAGAACTGCCCGTACTCGGACGAGTTGCTGAAGTCGATCCCGAGCAAGGTGCCGACGGCCATCCCGACCAAAGTGGGTGACGCCAGCCCGATCAAGTACGTCATCTACGTCATCAAGGAGAACCGCACCTACGACCAGGTGTTCGGCGACCTGAAGCAGGGGAACGGCGACGCGAGCCTGTGCATGTTCCCGCGGAAGGTGACGCCCAACCACCACAAGCTGGCCGAGGAGTTCGTGCTGCTCGACAACCTGTACTGCAACGGGCAGGTGAGCCGCGACGGCCACCCGTGGAGCACCGCCGCCTACCACACCGACTACATCGCCCGCGACTGGCACCTGACGTACTCCCGCCGCAAGGGGGTGGACGACACCGACGAGGGCGACCTGGCCAACCCGCCGAACGGCTACCTGTGGGACGCGTGCAAGCGGGCCGGCGTGAGCTACCGCAACTACGGCGAGTACGGCAAGCGGGTGAGCGACGGGCGGGGCGGGCTGAAGATGGACGCCCGCGTGCCGGGTTTGGTCGGCCACATGTGCCCCGACTTCGGCATTAGCAAAGAGGTGGGCGTACGGGTGCGGGACACCGACAACGTCGAGGTGTTCATCAAGGAGTATGACGAGTTCGTGAAGGCGAAGCGGATGCCCAAGTTCGTCTGCATGAGCCTGGGCGAAGACCACACCGACGGCACCCGCGTAGGGGCGTTCACCCCGCAAGCGTGCGTGGCGAGCAACGACCTGGCGCTGGGCAAGTTGGTCGAACACGTGAGCAACGGCCCGCTGTGGAAGGAGACGGCCATCTTCGTCATCGAGGACGACGCGCAGAACGGCCCGGACCACGTGGACGCGCACCGCACCGTCGGGCTGGTGATCTCGCCGTACACCAAGAAGAAGCACGTGGACAGCACCCAGTACGCGACGGTGAGCATGATCCGCACGATGGAACTGATCCTCGGGCTGGAACCGCTCAGCCAGTACGACGCCGCCGCCCGCCCGATGTTCGAGAGCTTCACCGACAAGGCCGACGCGACGGCGTACAAGCACGCCCCGGCCGAGATCGACCTGACCGCCAAGAACGGCCGCACCGCGTATGGGGCCGACCGCTCGGCCAAGATGGACTTCAGCGAGTACGACAAGATCGACGACTTCGAACTGAACGAGATCCTGTGGCACGCGGTCATGGGCAAAGACGCCCCCGAGCCGCCGGCCGTGCGGCGGGCCATCGCCTTCCGGGCGGTGAACATCAAGAAGTGACCCGGTCGCTCGCCCCCCCGGACTGACCGCGGGGGGGCGACGCCCTCACTTTCCGAAAAAGCAACTTGACTTTCATTTCTCGCAAGTCAATAATCCGCACATCGAGTTTCGTTTTCCGGAACGGAGTGCTTCCGCATGACGGCCGTGCCGGTGTGGTTCGCCGAGCTGTCCGACGAGGACCGCGAGTTCGTGCGCCGGTTCGTCCTGGCGTCCGGGTCGCTCAAAGACCTCGCCGAAAAATACGGCGTGTCGTACCCGACCATCCGCGTGCGACTCGACCGGCTGATCGAGCGGGTGACGGCCGCGGAAGCGGCTGCGACCGCCGACCCGCTGGAACGAAAAGTGCGCATCCTGGTGGCCGACGGCACCCTCGACGCGGGCGTCGGCCGACAACTCCTCGCCGCACACAAGGCGAGCAAAAACGGGGGAGCGAAGTCATGAGTGCGGAACCGTGGTTCGACCTGAGTACGCAGATCTGGCTGGGGGCGGGCAGTGGGGTCGTCGGCGGGCTGTGGGGGGCGACGCTGGGCGTCCTCGGCGGGCTGCTGGTGCCGAAGGGGAAGGGGAAGGCGGTCGTGTTCACCCTACTCTGGCTCGGCCTGCTCGCCGGGGTGGGCATGCTGCTCGCCGGGGCGGTGGCGGTGGCGAGCGGGCAGCATTACGGGGTGTGGTTCGTGCTGCTCCAACCGGGCACGCTGCTCACCCTGCTGGCCGCCCCGTTCTTGTTCTTCATGCGGCACCAGTACCGGCAGGTGGAGTTGCGGAAGATGCAGGCGGAGGAGATGAGGGCGTGAGCTTTCGTAGGGTGGGTCCAGCGACGGCTTCCGTCGCGCCGACCCA
>JANNQE010001368.1:0-4404 GCA_031441625.1 Planctomycetia bacterium | reverse complement strand
CTCAGCAAAGTTTGGGTGCAAGCGTATGCAGCGTACCTCCACGCTCAGCCACTCCCGAAAGAGGTGAGTTACCGACCGCGAGAAACCAAAACACCTGCAATTGCAGCGTAAACTCGGGGATCGGGGCAACGGCACCCGGTGCGGCACGCTGTCGAACCAGCACGCACTCGGCATATTCACTTTCGGGTTGGAGAAGCGAGACCAACGGGTGTACGGCGGGGTCCGCAGTGACGGGGAGAAGATTGGCGACATGTTTGTCAAAGTGGCTCGCGGAGAAGCGGAGCCAGCAGCCCCAATCTGGATTGTTCCATGTATGACCCTGTTCTACCTGACTGACATGCCCCTGTCGTTCCTGGCGGACACCATCCTGCTACCGTGGGACATCCGCGAACAGTGGAAACGTCTGAGTGATGAGCAGGCCGTCGAGGTTCAGCCGTCTCCCGACGAGGTGTCAAATTCGCTGAAGTCGCTTGAGAGCAACAAGTTCAACCAGTGGCAAATGACCCGCCACTACGAAAGGCCCCTCTCCCCTCCCCAGCCACAACCGGAGAGTGAGCGATAGGCGAACGGCGCGACGTGAGCCGCCTGGGTCGGCTTGCTCCCAGGCGGCTCACGCCGCCGGTTCACCAGGAGGTCACGCCCCCTTCTGGATGTCGAACCCCTTGCGGTACTCGCGGAAGAGCATGGCGTTGGCCTTCGCCTTGTCCCCGCCGTCGGCCACGTCCGTGACCTTCTCCGTCTTCGGGTCGAGGGTGATCTTCGCCCCGATCATGCCCTTCGCGTCCTTCAGGATCACCTTGTTGTCGATGATGTGGTCCTTCATGCGGGCGAACGCCTCGCCGGCCTGCTTGGTGCCGTCGAAGCAGGTGATGGCGTCGGCCATGCTGCCGGCCTTGCCCATGCGGTAGCTGATGTTCCCCAGGTGGCAGACGGCGGCGCTCGCGTGCCCCTCTTCCGGCGGGCAGTTCAGCTTGGTCGCGTCGCCGGCCCGGATCGCGTCCACGAAGTTGCGGTAGTGGTGCTGGTCGCCGCCCCCGCCGAACTTGGCCAGTTCCCTCCCGTCCTTGTCGTAGGCCGCCCCGCCGGCGTAGCTCGGGCACACCAGGTAGCCGTTCTCGCAGAACCAGATGTTCCCCACCTTCGCGCCCATGACGTCCTTCGTCTCCAGGCCGCGGGTCTCGAACATGAGCGGCCCGGCCTCGTACTCGTACAGGCAGAGCATGGTGTTCGGGGTCTCGCCGTCGTCCACGTACCCGAACCGCCCGCCGACGCTCACCACCGTCTTCGGCAGCCCCTTCGCGCCCAGCCCCCAGCGGGCCTTGTCGGCCTCGTGGACGCCCTGGTTGCCGAAGTCGCCGTTCCCGTACTCCCACGTCCAGTGCCAGTCGTAGTGCAGCTTGCCGCGGGTGACGGGCAGCTTGGCCGCCGGCCCGCACCACAGGTCGTAGTCCATCGTCTTCGGCGGGTCGGTCGGGGCGTTCACCTTGCCGATGCTCTTGCGGGGCTTGTAGCAGGTGCCGTAGGCCAGTTGCACCTTGCCGAGCTTGCCGTCGTGCAGGTACTTGACCGCGTCCCGCATCCCCGGATTGCTCCGGCTCTGCGTGCCCACCTGGCACACTGTCTTGGTGCTCGCCATGGTGTCGGCCATGATGCGGCCTTCGTGCACGTTGTGCGTGGCCGGTTTCTCGCAGTACACCGCCTTGCCCGCCTTCATCGCCCACACGGCCATGGTCGCGTGCCAGTGGTTCGGGGTGGCCACGCTGATCACGTCGATGGTCTTGTCTTCGAGCAGCTTGCGGAAGTCCTTGACGTACTTCGGCTCGGCCCCCTGCGCCTTCTGCACGGCCGTCATGCCCTTGCCGATGACCCCCTCGTCGGCGTCGCACAGGGCGACGATCTCGCAGTTCACCGCCTTGTCGGTGAACCCGCCGATATGCGACATGCCGCGGCCGTTCACGCCCACCACGGCCACCCGCAGGCGGTCGTTGGCGGAGCCTTTCTTGGTCGGCTCGTCGGCGGCACGGAGGGTGGGGAAGCCGATGGCGGCGGAGGCGGCGCCCAGGATGGCGGAGCGGTGAATGAACTCGCGGCGGGAGAACACGCTCATAACGACCTCGGAGGTGAGGGGGAGAGAACCGGCGGAGGCGACTGATCCGGAGTGTACGCGGGCGGCGGGCGGGGTGCAACCGTCATTAGGGTGGCCGGCTCTCGCCGAGAGCCGGTTCCAGATGTCGCTCTCGGCGAGAGCGACCCACCCTATCAGACCTCACCGCTCCCGCACCCACCCCACCGCCAGCAGCACCACGGCGGCCAGGAAGAACCACACGCTGCGGTCTTGCAGTTGCGTGGTCGGGTCGTCGTCGAGTTGGCGGGGCGGGAGGGGTTCGATCTTCGTGCGGAAGAAGGTGGCCATGTCGGGCGGGTCGCGGCGGGCCGGCAGATAGACCCCACGGCCCTCGGCGGCGATCTCCTTCGCCACCTCCTCCACCAGCCGCGTTTCGACCACCTCCTCCCCGCGGGCCTTCAGGTGCAACACGTGTGGGGCGACCGGGTCGCCGATGCCCACGACATGCACCGGGATGCCGGCGTTACGTGCGGCGGTCACTCCCCCGGCCCACTCGTCGTCCGGTTCCGGGTCATCGGCGTCGGTGAACAGGAGGATGTCTTGCGCGCCGACGAACCGCGGGTCGTGGGACGCGACGGCCAGCTTGAGCGCCGACCCGATGCGGGTGCCGGACGGGATGGAGTCGTCGAGCGGGCGGACGCCGTGCGGCGGGCGGTCGCCGTCCAGGTCGAGCAGTTTGAGTTCGAGGTGCGTGGAATCGGTGGTGAGCGGCACGAACAGCACCGGGCGGGCGGAGAACACCACGATGCCAATCCGGTGCCCGCCGTTCCGCCGACAGGTGGCGATCAACTCCCGCACGGCGTCGACGGCCGCCTCCCAGCGGGTGCCCGACTTGCTCAGGTCCGTCGCCTGCATACTGCGGCTCAGGTCGATCACCACGATCATGTCGCGGCCAATCGCCGTGCCGTCGTCCGCCCCTTTGCCCCACCGCGGGCCGCCCACCGCCAGCACCAGCACCCCGGATCCCAGACCGAGCAAGGTGCGAGCCAGCCACTGCCGCCCCGGCCGCATGGTCTGCAAGCCGGCCACCGCCGCCGGCCGGCCGAACGCCGCCACCGCCTTCCGCTTCCGCCACTCCGACACGAACGCGAGGACGGCGAGCAGGATCGGGGCCAGCGACAGCCAGAGCAGCCCCGGCCGGGCGAACCGCACCCCGGCGAGGAACTCGCGGAGGTCGGCCCACACGCTGCCGAGGCCGGACTGGAATTGGGGGAGGTCCATGCGAAGTTTGGGTTTGCCGCGAGGCATCGCCGAGCGCGCTCGGCGGTGCCTCGCGGCAAACCGGGTCACGGGGTCGGTGCCACGGCCGCTTGCGCCGCCAGCTTCTTCTTCCGCCGCCGCTCGATCAGGTAGTGGACGAACATGGGCGACAGACTCAACACGATGATGACCACCGCCAGCACCTCCATGTTCTTCCGCAGGTCGAACGTCGGCACGAACTGCCGGATGGTCCCTTCCAGCCAATCCTTTGCCGTGTACCCGAACAGCAACATGCTGGCGATCCACAGCACCCCGCCGACCACGTTGTAGGTGAAGAACCAGCGGTAGTTCATCTTCGCCGCCCCGGCCACCACCGGCACGAATGTGCGGGCGAACGGCATGAACCGGGCCAGGATGATCGCCTTCCCGCCGTGCTTCTCGAAGAACGCTTTGGCCGCCAGCAGGTGATCCCGCTTGAACCACCGCGAGTTCGGGCGGTTGAAGATGGCCGGCCCGGCCTTCGCCCCGAACCAGTAACCGACCGAATCGCCGATGATCGCCGCGGCGATCAGCACGCCCATCATCGCCCAGATGCTCCAGGCGTTCTCGATGCCCTGCTCGGCGGCGTGGTCGGCCAGCCCGCGGGCGACAATCCCCACGGTCACGAGCAGCGAGTCGCCCGGCAGGAAGAAGCCGACCAGCAGGCCGGTCTCGGCGAAGATGATGACGGCGAGGGCGACCACCACGGCCCAGAACACGTCCTTCTCGCCGAGCACCTCGGCCCACTTGTCGAACTTGCTCACCTCCGTGCCGTCCGGTTTCGGGTCGGGCTTCACGAAGATGTGGACCACGATGGTGCTGACGACGTGCCACACCTTCTGAAAGAACTCGCCCATCAGTCGTCGCCCCGCGGGGGTGGTAAACCGGAAAAGATAGGTTATGGAACCCGCTTCCGGCGGGACGTGTCAAGGCGAATCGCCCATCCCGCCGCGAAGCGGCCGTCGTCCGTAGCCCCGGGCGGAAGCCCTGGGGTCGCCGCGATTTCATCAACAACCCCGCCCCGAAGGGGCCGGCGAACG
>JANNQE010001367.1:0-2695 GCA_031441625.1 Planctomycetia bacterium | reverse complement strand
GCGGGGGGGGGTGCGGGGCCTCCTCGGGGGCCTCGGGGGGGGGGTGGGCCGGGAAACGGCGAGGGGGGGCCATCGGGGCGAGGTGCGCCCGCGGGTGTTTCGACCGTGCCCCCGCGGGCGTCCGCCGCCCGGGCGGGTTTCGCACCCAGCCCGCTCACGCGGGCGGTTCCAGAATGCACCGGCGGACTCACGTCGCGCCGTTCGCCTCACTTCGCTTTGACGCGGCCAAGCCCGCCGTCGATGCCGATGATCTGCCCCGTCACCCACGTCGTCGCCGGATCCAGCAGCCACGCCACGCACGCGGCCACGTCGTCCGGCTCGCCCACCCGCCCGAGCGGGTGCATGGCCGTGCTCGCCTTCAGTGCCATCTCGTTGCCCGTGATTTTCGCAGCCAGGGGGGTGCGCACCAGCCCCGGAGCCACCGCGTTCACCCGGATGTTCCGCGGGGCGTAGGTGGCGGCGGCGCCCAGCACCAGCCCGTTCACCGCCCCCTTCGCCGTGGCAATTGCCTCGTGGTTGGTCAGCCCGATGGTGGCCGCCACCGTGGACGCCAGCACGATACTACCGCCCGTGTTCATCATCGCCCTCGCCGCCGCCCGCACGGTGTAGAACGCCGACCGAGTGTTCAGCGACAGCGTGTCTTCCAACTCGGCATCAGTCGTCAGGTGGGCGGGTTTCAAGATGATCGAGCCGACGAGGTTGGCGGCCCCGTGGATCGGGCCGAACAGGTCGGCGGCGGTCGCGAACGCGGCGTCGATGTCGGCCGACTTGGTCGCGTCGGCGACGTGCGGGACGTACATCCCGGCGGGTTCGGACTCACGCAGCTCCGCGGTGAGGGCTTCGAGTTTGCCTGGGGTGCGGCCGACGAGCAGGATGCGGGCACCGGCCTTGGCCAGGCGGCGGCAGACGGCCGAGCCGATGCCGCCGGCGGCACCGACGATGACGAACGCTGGGAGGTTATCCATGCCCCGATGGTAGGCTCGACGGTGCCCACCGTTTCCACCTGTCGGCGGATCAGATGGCGTCGGTGGAGGGTGACAGCCCCACGCGGGTGGAAACGGCATGCAGGGCGATCAGGTGCAGCACCTCGCTCACGGTGGTGCAACAGTCCGGCAGGATGGTGACGCCATACTTCTCGGCCGCCTTGGAGATGGCGGTGTGGGTGACGCAGTTCTGGGTCATCATCCCGCACACCAGCAGCTCGCTCACCCCGTGCGCCGCGAGCAGTTGTTCGAGTGTGGTCCGCTCGAAGCTGTCGGCGAACGTCTTCACCACGACCGGCGCATCCGGAGCGGCCGCGAGCACCCGCGGGTGGATGTCCTCCCCGCCGCTCCCCTTGTTGAAGAACGGGGCGATCCCCCCGTCCGGGTCGGCGACGTGCTGGACGTGAACCACCAGCACGCCTTTGGCCCGTGCTGCCGCGACCGCCTGCTCGACGTTGGCGAGGGCGGCCTCGGCGTTCCACAGTGGGAACCTGCCGCCGGGAAAGTAGTCGTTCTGCAGGTCGATCAGCAGGAGCGCTTTCATAGTCTTCTCCCAGAGTCGTTGGATGCCGAAGCTAATTCGTCCGGGCGGACGGGTGCCCCCGCCCTTTCCACCCGACCGGCCGGCCGACCCACGCCCGCACCGTCGCGTACCACTGAATCGCCAGCATCAGCAACACGCCGAGTGGGTGGAGCAACGCCCCGACCCACGATTGCTTGTACTTGACCGCACAGGCGATGCGGGGGACGAATGAGAAGAGCACCGCGACCGCACACAGGCCGATCGCATATTTCCCCCCAGCCAACCACCACGGCGGCGGGAGGTACATGCGGCCCTCGGATGGGTAATAGATGCCACTGATGTGCTCGTAGATGGCGAGTACGAAACAGACCGGCACCATCACACACGGCAGCAGATGGCCGCCGGCGAGAAGCAGCGTCCAAATCCAAATCAGGATCGGTGCTCCCAGCCCCTCGCGGGCGTTCTTGGCGAAACCGTTCCACACCGCACCGTCGGTGCGGTACATGCGGCAGGTGGCGTCGTGAGTCGCGTCAGCAGTGTCGGTCATCAGCCCACATGTGCGGTAAGCCCGCGGCAGTTTGATGCCGTCGTGAAGCGACTCCTTCACCAGCGGGTGCGAGTGCCCGCCCACCTTCTCGTAAGCCGTCTTGGTCGTCATGAACCACTGCCCGCACCCGGCCCCCAGGCCCGGTTGCAAGTCCTTCCGCATGCGGTCGAACGGCAGGTAGCAGACCAGCAGCCAGTTGATGAGCGGGATGACGAGTTGTTCGAGCAGGCCGACGGTGATCTGCCGCGGGAAACCCGACACGAGCGCCGCGTTCGACGAGTGCAGGAAACCGGCCATGTTCGCCAGGGCGTGAGGTTCGAGTTGCACGTCGGCGTCGAGGAAGGTGATGACTTCGTACTTCGCCAGCTTGGAGAGCGAGTAGCAAGCGTGCTGCTTGCCGCACCAGCCGGGGGGAAGGGGAGGGGCGGTTTCGAGCCGCACGCGGGGGTCGGTGGCGGCGAGTTCCTTCACGATCTCGGCGGTGCGGTCGATGGACGAGTCGTCCAGCACGATCACTTCCAGTTCGACGTTCGTGCTGCGAAGGACGGAACGGACGGCGTCGCCGATGCCGTACTCCTCGTTGCGGGCGGGGATGAGGACGGAGACTTTTGTCCCCCTCTCCCCTGGGGGAGAGGGGTTAGG